>JALZDD010000150.1 GCA_030862715.1 Actinomycetota bacterium
GTGCCAACTCGGCCGTCCGGAGTGACGCCTCGGCCGACGTGGGCGACGCCTCGGCCGGGTCTGTCAGTCGATGTAGTTGGTCGTGACCCAGTAGGAAAGGGCGTACGCGGCGGCGGCGAGGATCACGACGATGATCACTCCCCAGGCGTGGGCGAAGACGTCGGTGAGGAAGAGCATCGAGAGTACGGCGACGAGCGCTGAGCCGAGGAAGCTGATCGTGAACGGGGAGCGGGCGCCGGCCAGGCGGAGGAGGTAGCCGCCGACGATGATCGCGAGGGCGAAGACGGCGATGAGGATGATCGCTCCCTTGTCGCCGAGCGACGAAGTGCCTCGCGTCCACTGGCTCACGGTGCCGCTGAACCAGACGGCCAGGGCCATGAACGCGCCGACAATGGCGCCGATCATGACCGCCGCGGACAGGCCCGACGGGGTGCCGAGGTTGATCCGCCGCTGGATCGGTTCCTTGGGCTCCTTGGGCGCCCTCGGTTCCTTCGCCGACTTGGGCGGCTTCTGAGCCTTCTGCTTCTTCGCCGCCGGCTTCTCTGCAGCCTTCTTCGCGGACTTCTCCGCGGGCGGCTCGGGCGCTACGACGGGTGGTGCAGTCTTCTCCAGCACCTGGGTCTTCTCCGCAGAGGCCGTCTCGACCGCAACAGTCTCGACCGGTGCCTTCTCGACCCGGGTCTTCTGGGGCTGGGTCTTCTCGGGCTTGGCGTTCGCCGGCTTCGTGCCCCCACGCTTCTTCTTGAAACCGAACGACGGCGCAGCGAGCTTGTCGGCGGGGTCGTTGCTCATGAGGGGCAGTTTCGCATGTCGCGCGTCACATTTGAACTCAGGCGCGGGTGAGACGGATGACCGGGATCTTGCCGTCGGTCTTCGGCGAGGTTGTAGTACCACGCTGGGTTCTTCGTTCCCCCGGCCGCGGAGGCGACGACACTACTGCGCCGGAAAACGGGATCAGGCTCGGAGATCTGCGATCTCCGAGCCTGAACTCGATGTCGGGTTGACAGGATTTGAACCTGCGGCCCCCTCGTCCCGAACGAGGTGCGCTACCAAGCTGCGCTACAACCCGAATGCTGCACCGAACAAACGGTCCAACGAGGAATGAGCATAGCCCAGAGACTCCCCTGAGCCGTAATCGGCCCCTACCGACGAGACGCCCCGCGCGGGGTGAGCGTCAGGAGGGTCGCCTCGGGGCGGCAGGCGATGCGGATCCGGGTGTAGGGAGAGGTGCCGAGGCCGGCCGATACGTGCAGCCAGGCCTGCCGTCCGCCGTGGGTGTGAGTGTGCAGGCCGCGTACCCGGGCGGGGTCGAGATCGCAGTTGGTGGCCAGCGCACGTCCGCCCGGCAGACAGATCTGACCGCCGTGGGTGTGGCCGGCCAGGATCGCGTCGTAGCCGTCGGCGGTGAACTGGTCCAGGACCCGCAGATAGGGAGCGTGCGCGACCCCGAGGCGTACGTCCGCGGCCGGGTCCGCGGGGCCGGCGACCGAGGACAGGTCGTCGAGGCGGAGGTGGGGGTCGTCGACGCCCGCGAAGGCGAACTCGATGCCCTTGACGGTCAGCGACGAGCGCGTGTTGGTGAGGTCCAGCCAGCCAGACTTGGTGAAGGACGCGGACAGGTCACGCCAGGGGAGCTCGGGCACGTTCGTCTGCCGCTTGCCGTTGTCCGGCAGCAGGTAGCCGATCGGGTTGCGCAGCCGCGGCTCGTAATAGTCGTTGGAGCCGTGCACGAAGACGCCAGGTGCATCGAGCAGCGTGCCGAGGGCGTTGACGATCGACGGCACCGCCCGCTGGTGGGCCAGGTTGTCGCCGGTGTCGACGACCAGGTCGGGCTTCAGGGCGGCCAGCGACGCGATCCAGTCGAGCTTCTTGTGCTGCGACGGAACGACGTGCATGTCGGAGAGATGCAGCACCCGCAGCGGGTCCGCGCCCTCGGGGAGCACCGGCAGTCCGACGTGGCGCAGCGTGTACTGACGGGCCTCCCACAGGGCGTACGCCGTCATGGCCGCGCCGGTGGCGAGACCGGTGCCGAGGGTTGCGCCGATTACTGAGGCGAGCCGCATGGCTCAACCCTGCCACAATGGGTTCCATGAGCACTCTGAAGGATCAGCTGAGGACCGACCTGACCTCCGCGATGAAGGCCCGCGACAAGGAGCGCGCCGGCACGCTGCGCATGGTCATGGCCTCGATCACCGAGGCCGAGGTCGCCGGCAAGGAGGCCAAGGAGCTCACCGACGACGAGATCATCACGATCCTCACCCGCGAGGCCAAGAAGCGCCGCGAGGCGGCCACCGCTTTCGCCGACGGCGGTCGCGCCGAGCAGGCCGAGAAGGAGACCGCGGAGGCCGCGGTGATCACCGAGTACCTGCCCGCTCAGCTGAGCGCCGAGGAGATCTCCGACCTGGTCAGCAAGGCCATCGCCCAGACCGGTGCGGCTGACGAGGGGATGCGTGCCATGGGCAAGATCATGGGCATCCTGACCCCGCAGACCAAGGGCCGTGCCGACGGCGGTGCCGTGGCCGCGGAGGTGCGCAAGCAGCTCGCCTGACGGCAGCCCGAGAACGACTGTGGCCCCACCGGATCGGTGGGGCCACGTGTCGTTGCTGGGTTGCGCGTCAGCCGGTCGGCCACTCCCAGCCGAAGTCGGGTTCTTCCTCGACCGTGGCCGGTCTCTCTTCATCGCCGCGGCCGGGCTTCTTCTCGGGCTGCTTCTTCTTGTCGGGCTTGGGGTCGGGCTTCGGCTCCGGGCCGAGCGAGGTGTAGATCGTGATCGGCGATCCCTCGGCAGCATCGCCGGACGGGGTCGTGAAGGCAACCAGGCCGCGGTCGTACTCGGAGTACGCCTCCGGGCCGAGCTGGACCTGGAAGCCGGCGCTTCTCAGCACCTTCGTCGCCTTCTCGACGGTCATGCCGCCGACCCAGGGGACATCGACCGTGTTTCCTGCGATCACGCTCGGGTCGGGCTCCTGGAAGTCCACCGACTTGAGGTACTTGTCGATCACCTGCATCGCGCCGCCCCACATCGGACCGGCAGTAGTCGAGCCCGCCGCCTCGTAGACGTAGTTGCCGCCGACGACCTGGCCGTTCAGGCTGAGCGGCGTGCCCTTCGAGTTGGCGCCGGCGATCATCGAAGCGGTCGCGAGCCGCGGCGTGTAGCCCATCAGCCACACCGCCTTGTTGTCCTGCGTGGTGCCGGTCTTGCCGGCGCTCGGCACCGACAGGGCCAGGTTCTGACCGAAGCCACCAGGCTCCATCACGCCGCGGAGGATGTCGTTGACCGCGTCGGCGGTGCCCTTGGCCATCGCCTGCTGGCAGGTCGGCTCGTACTTCTTGATCAACTTGTTGTTGGCGTCGAGGATCTCGTTGACCGGCACTGAGTCACAGTGCTTGCCGCGGGCGCCGAACGTTGCGTACGCCTCGGCCATCTCGAGCGGGCTGACGTCGACGACGCCGAGGGTGAAGGTGGGCACGCGCTCCGCGCCGCCGCAGCGGGTCTCGCTCGGCTTGCAGACGTGACCGTCGTCGAAGCTGACCCCGAACGGGGCGGTGAGCTTGACGCCCATCTTCTGCGCCATCTTGTAGGGCGTGCACATCCCGGTGAGCTGGAAGAGCTGGGCGTAGAAGGTGTTCACGGACTCCCGGGTGCCGGTGTAGGCGTCCTTGCTGCCCGAGGTCGTGGAGTTGTGGAACGTGTGGTTGCCGACCCGGTTGCCGTCGCCCGGGCAGCCGGCGAAGGTCGACTCGTTGAGCGTCAGCTCCTCGGGGGAGTTGATCTTCTGCTTGAGCGGGAACCCCTGCTCGATGGCAGCGGCCAGGGTGAACGCCTTGAAGGTCGACCCGGCCTGGAAGCCGTTGGAGTCGCCCGACTTCTCCTTCGGGACCAGGTAGTTGAGGTAGGACTGGCCCTTCTTCTTGTTGTCACCCATCGGACGGGACTGGGCGAGCGCCCGGACGCGACCGGTGCCGGGCTCGACCATGGCCAGCGCGCCGATGGCCTGGTCGGTGGCGTAGACGTGATCCTCGACAGACTCTTGAGCGGCGTCCTGGAAGCGCTGGTCGAGCGTGGTCTTGATGGTCAGACCGCCGGACTTGATCAGCGCGAGCCGGTCGGTCTCGGTCTCGCCGAAGGCCGGGTCCTTGAGCAGCCACTTGAGCACGTAGTCGCAGAAGAACTCCGCGGACGAGCCGAGGCAGCCGTTGCGCTGCTTCTGGACGTTCAGGCCGAGGCTGGCGTCCTTCAGCTTCTCCGCCTCGGGGCGGGAGACGACCTTGAGCGCGGCCATCCGGTCGACGACGACGTTGCGGCGGGCGATGGTGGCGTCGGGGTAGTTGGTCGGGTCGTAGCCGGTGGGGTTCTTCACCATCCCGGCCAGCATCGCCGACTGCTGCCAGTTGAGCTCGGAGGCGTTGACGTTGAAGTAGTGCTTGGCGGCGGCCTGGACGCCGTAGGCGCCGTCGCCGAAGTAGGCCGCGTTGAGGTAGCGCTCGAGGATCCAGTCCTTGGAGTGCTTCTCCTCCAGCGCGATCGCGTAGCGAAGCTCGCGGATCTTGCGGGCCGTCGACTTCTCGATGGCCGCCTTGCGCTCGGCCTCGGTCTTCGCGGAGTAGACCAGCGTCGTCTTCACCAACTGCTGGGTGATGGAGGAACCACCCTGCACCGAGTCGCTGGCCTGGTTGGTGATCAGCGCGCGCAGCGTGCCCTTGAGGTCCATCGCGCCGTGCTGGTAGAAGCGGTAGTCCTCGATCGCCAGGAGCGCCTTCGTCATGTTGGACGAGATCTGGTCGAGAGGACGGTAGACGCGGTTCTGGTCGTAGAGCGTCGTGATCAGGTTGCCCTTGCGGTCGACGATCTTGGTCGTCTGGGACATGTCGTCGACCTCGAAGGCCTTCGGCAGCGAGTCCATCTTCTCGGCCGTCTCCTTGGCCGCGATCCCGGCCACACCGGCGAAGGGGATGGCGAGACCCGCGGCGACGACGCCGAGGACGGCTGCGACCCCGCACATGACGGCGAGATGCTTGAGCACGGTCTGCGGGCGCAGCGACGGCGAAGACATGCTGGTCATCGTAGGTGATTGCGGCTAATAGCACATGATTCGCAATCGGAGCCGGACAGGGAGGCAAAAACAGGTCCCGGGACCCCTCCTAGTCATTTCGAACTACGTACTTTGGGCCAGAAGGGTGTGTCACTCGACCGGTCAGGGTCCTTAACCTTTAGTCCGCACGGGCGCCCACGCCATCAATTGGGGAGGGCGAAGCGCTCCGATGAAGGGATGGCACACAATGTGGGTTGATGAATGGTCGCTGCAGGCCGCATGTCGTGAGAACGAGCCCGACGAGCTCTTCGTACGTGGAGCCGAGCAGAACAAGGCCAAGATGGTCTGCTCCGGCTGCGTCGTCCGCACCGAATGCCTCGCCGAGGCGCTCGACAACCAGATCGAGTGGGGTGTCTGGGGCGGCATGACCGAGCGCGAGCGTCGTGCGCTGCTCCGCCGCAGCCCGAACGCCTCCTGGCGCGCCGTGCTCGAGGCCGC
>JALZDD010000364.1 GCA_030862715.1 Actinomycetota bacterium
CGGCCGACGAAGAGCTCGATGCGGCGGGCGGCCTGCTTGCCGTCCCAGCGCTGGATCGTGTGGGTGATGACGGTGGTCGCCTCGCGGCCGTAGCGCTTGACGACGTAGACGGCGACGTCGGAGGCGAGCGCGTCGTAGCGGCGCTGGAGGGTCTCGTCGAGGACGACCTTCTGGGCGTAGCGGACGACCTCGTCAAGGGCGCGGCGGCGGACGACGCCTTCGGGATCGCGCAGGGAGGTGGTCAGCGCCCGGCGCAGCGCGTCCCAGATGGAGATGGCGGTGTTGATGACGCCGGGGTGGTCGAGGACACGCTCCTTGAGCCGCTCGGCACGCTCCATGGTCGCCTCGTCGTGCTGCAGGTTGTCGGCGAGGTCGGCGAGCATCGTGTCGATCGCCTTGCGGGCGCGGTGCTCGGGGTCGTCACGGATGTCGGCGATCCACCGGACCAGCTCGACATGGATGCGGGCGGTCACCGGCTCGCGCAGCACCTGCGGCGTCCACCACGGCGCCCGCTCGCCGAGCACCTCGGTGACGATCTCCTCGTTCTCCTCCAGCCAGCCGTGCAGCTCGACCAGCGCCAGGTCGACCAGACCGTGATGGACGCCGTCGTCCAGCGCCGCCTGCAAGGTGCCACCTAGCAGCGGCGCGATCTGCTCCTCGCGCAGGCGGGGTACGAACCCGTCCTGGATGATCTCGACGATGTGCCGGTTGCTGATCCGAGAGAGCCCGTCGGCGACCACGGTGGAGACCTCGTCGACGACCCGCTTGGCGTTGGGCTCCTCGGCGAACCACAGCGCGAGCCGCAGCGACGGCATCGCGACACCGAGCCGCTCGCGGATCGTCTCCTCCTGCAGGAAGTTGTCCTGGACGAACTCCTCCAGGCTGGCACCGAGCTCGTCCTTCCGCTTCGGGATCAGCGCGGTGTGCGGCACCGGCAGCCCGAGCGGGTGACGGAACAGCGCGGTGACGGCGAACCAGTCGGCCATCGCACCGACCATCGACGCCTCGGCGCCGGCGTTCACGAACCCCCAGAACCCGTCCAGCCGAAGGGTCAGCAGATAGACGATGGCGGCTACGACCAGGAGCCCGGTGGCGACGATCCGCATGCGGCGCAGTGCCTGGCGGCGTACGACATCGGCCTCGGTCTCGACCATCAGGCCGCCGATGCCGGCGCCCCCAGGAGAACTCATGGGCTCAATTGTGCCGGGTCGTCCCACGCGAGGGCGATCTGCAACACCAGGGTCATGGTTTCTATAGGTTACTCACGGGTCGGGCCACAGGTGAGTTACAAAGCACCCAAGGGCGTCACCGATCCCTTCCCCTGCTCGTTGGAGTGGGCGAGAGTGCCTCGGGGGAGGCACACGTCCCACCGAGGAGATACATGTCGTCGCACAACGCGGACGGTGTGGGGTCGCATCTGTTCGACTCGTCGAGGAGCGCAATGTCGTTGACCACCGCCGCCAAGGTGGAGGTTCTGAGCGTCCTCGTCCGCGCCGGCCGGGAGGCCCGCGCCCCACTCACCCCGCACGACTGCAACACCGTGGTCGAGACCAGTGCCCATCTCGCCGAGATCGCGCCGACCCTTGCAGAGGCCACGCCCGGCGAGCGGGCCCGCGCGACCCGCTCCGCGATGGAGCTGTTCCTCTCCGTCGACTGCCCTCAGCTCGCGCCCGAGCTCCGCGTGGAGCTCGCCAGGGCCGTCGAGCACGTCGTCGTACGTCATCCGGCGACCGCCGCCTAGGTCAGAAAAGTTTCAGGCGCGAGATAGTTTCAACAAAATTGCCGTCGCGGCCCCAAGGGCCTCGGCGGCATGTTTGTATTTGAGTGGTAACCCAGGGGAAACGACTCCCAGGAACGATTGCGGGACTCGTAGCTCCGCGGGTTCATGACTGGGAGGTAGTTGCATGACCATCGTCAAGGCCGCGATCAGCCAGACCACCTGGACCGGGGACAAGGTCTCCATGCTGGACAAGCACGAGGGCTTCGCGCGGGATGCCGCCGCCCAGGGCGCCCAGGTGATGTGCTTCCAGGAGCTCTTCTACGGGCCCTACTTCGGGATCACCCAGGACAAGAAGTACTACCGCTACGCCGAGCCGGCCGACGGGCCGATCGTGCAGCGCTTCGCGAGCCTGGCCAAGGAGCTGGGCATCGTGATGGTGCTGCCGATCTACGAGGAGGCGGACACCGGGGTCTACTACAACACCTCCGTGCTCGTCGACGCCGATGGCACGATCCTCGGCAAGTACCGGAAGAACCATCTGCCCCACGTGGAGAAGTTCTGGGAGAAGTTCTACTTCCGCCCCGGCAACCTGGGCTACCCGGTCTTCGAGTCCGCGGTCGGGAAGGTGGGGATGTACATCTGCTACGACCGCCACTTCCCTGAGGGCTGGCGCGAGCTCGGGCTCAACGGGGCCCACATGGTCTTCAACCCCAACGCCACCAAGCCGGGGCTCTCCAACCGGCTGTGGGAGATCGAGCAGCCCGCCGCCGCGGTCGCCAACGGCTACTTCGTGCTCGCACCCAACCGGGTCGGCCTGGAGGACAACGAGTACGGCGAAGAGGCGGTCAACTTCTACGGCATGTCGCAGATCGTCGACCCCCGCGGCAACTACGTGGGCGAGCTCGGCTCGGGCGAGAAGGAGGAGCTGCTCGTACGCGACCTGGACATGAGCATGGTCCAGGAGATGCGCGACGACTGGCAGTTCTACCGCGACCGCCGGCCCGATTCGTACACCTCCATCCCCCGACCCTGAGGAGGCCCGCATGACCACGCTCATCACGGGCGGCACGGTCGTCTCCGCGACCGGACGCACCCAGGCCGACGTGCTCGTCGACGGCGAGAGGATCGTCGCGCTCATCTCACCCGGTGCCAGCCCGTTCGGCTCGATCGATGCCGACGTCACCATCGACGCGACCGGGAAGTACGTCATCCCCGGCGGCGTCGACGCCCACACCCACATGCAGCTGCCGTTCGGTGGCACCAATGCCAGCGACACCTTCGAGACCGGCACCCGGGCCGCGGCCTGGGGCGGCACCACGACGATCATCGACTTCGCGGTGCAACGCTACGGCGAACGCGTACAGGACGGGTTGGCGCACTGGCACGAGCTGGCCGCCGGCAACTGCGCGATCGACTACGGGTTCCACCAGATCATCGGCGGGGTCGACGACGACGCACTCAAGGCGATGGACACGCTCGTGGACGAGGGGATCACCTCCTACAAGCTGTTCATGGCCTACCCGGGCGTCTTCTACTCCGACGACGCGCAGGTGCTGCGGGCGATGCAGAAGGCGACCGACCACGGGCTGCTGACCATGATGCACGCCGAGAACGGACCGGCGATCGACGTGCTCACCGCGCAGCTGGCCGAGTCCGGCAAGACGTCTCCCTACTACCACGGCATCGCGCGTGCCTGGCAGATGGAGGAGGAGGCCACCCACCGGGCGATCATGCTCGCCGACGTGACCGGCGCTCCGCTCTACGTGGTGCACGTCAGCGCCAAGCAGGCGGTCGCGCAGCTGGCCACGGCCCGCGACCACGGGAAGAACGTGTTCGGCGAGACCTGCCCGCAGTATCTCTACCTCTCCCTCGAGGACCAGCTCGGCGCGAGGTCGGAGGAGTGGGGCGACTTCGAGGGCGCCAAGTGGGTCTGCTCGACGCCGCTGCGCTCACGCGAGGAGGGCCACCAGGACGCGATGTGGCAGGCGCTGCGCACCAACGACCTGCAGATGGTCTCCACCGACCACTGCCCCTTCTGCATGAAGGAGCAGAAGGAGCTCGGCAAGGACGACTTCCGGGCCATCCCCAACGGGATCGGGTCGATCGAGCACCGCGTCGACCTGCTCTACCAGGGCGTGGTGACCGGACAGATCACGCTCGAGCGGTGGGTCGAGCTGATCGCGACCACACCGGCACGGATGTTCGGGCTCTACGGCCGCAAGGGCGTCATCGCGCCGGGAGCGGACGCCGACATCGTCGTCTACGACCCGAACGGTCACACCTCCATCGGCATCGGGGACGGCAAGACCCATCACATGAACATGGACCACTCCGCCTGGGAGGGCTACGAGATCGACGGACACGTCGACGTGGTGCTCTCCCGCGGGTCCGTGGTCGTCGCCGACGGCGAGTTCAAGGGCACCAAGGGCCACGGCAGCTACCTCAAGCGCGACCTCTCCCAGTACCTGGTGTGACGTGATGGACTTCGGTGTCGTCCTCCAGACCAACCCGCCCGCCTGGCGGGTCGTCTCC
>JALZDD010000371.1 GCA_030862715.1 Actinomycetota bacterium
TTGGACTCCGCTGCTCGGAGCGTTCCTTGGATGAGATGGGGGGGTCCTCATTCACGACCGACATCACGAGCAGCGGAGCGCCGCCAGTCTGGCACGCTCAGACGGGCCGTCGCAATAGGTGAAGGCCCCTCCGAGCCTATTTTCTGTCGGTCGATCTGCAGGGCGGAACTCATGGACTATGGAAAGTACTAGACCAGAGGATTTGGACCGTACTTTCCGGGCCCTCTGACCCAGACGGGCCATGCCCGCGGACGGGTCGCGAATGACGACGGCCGCGGTGGTCGGCTACCCTGGGTATATGCAGATGTCTGTCCTGCTTCTTAGGCAGCCGCGCTGACCCTGAGGGACACACCCCGGTCACGCGGCTACCCCTCCATGTGAGGGGTTTTCTTCTTTCAGAAGCAGTCTCGACGCACGACACTCGACAAGGACGAAAGACCAATGACGCAGGAGCAGGCCGAGCAGGCGACGTACGACGTCGTGGAGCTGCAGGACAAGTGGCGCCCCATCTGGGAGAAGCTGGAGCCGTTCAAGGCGGGCCAGCGCGAGGGGGCTGAGAAGCGCTACGCGCTCACGATGTTCCCCTACCCGTCTGGTGACCTGCACATGGGCCACGCCGAGGTGACCGCGCTGCACGACGTGATCGCCCGCTACTGGTGGCTGAAGGGCTTCGACGTCCTGAACCCGATCGGCTGGGACTCCTTCGGCCTGCCCGCCGAGAACGCCGCGATCAAGCGCAACGAGAACCCCGCAGGCTGGACCTACGCCAACATCGAGACCCAGGCGGAGTCGTTCAAGCGCTACGGCATCTCCTTCGACTGGTCGCGCCGTCTGCACACCTCCGACCCGGAGTACTACAAGTGGACGCAGTGGATCTTCCTGAAGCTGTACGAGGCCGGCCTGGCCTACCGCAAGAAGTCGCCGGTCAACTGGTGCCCCAACGACCAGACCGTGCTGGCCAACGAGCAGGTCGTCAATGGCGAGTGCGAGCGCTGCGGCGCGGTGGTCACCAAGCGTGACCTGACGCAGTGGTACTTCAAGACCACGGCCTACGCCGAGGAGCTCTACAACGGCCTGGACGAGCTGCAGGACACTTGGATCGGCAAGGTCGTCAACATGCAGCGCAACTGGATCGGCCGGTCCGAGGGCGCGCATGTCGACTTCGAGATCTCGCTGACCTCTGGTGAGACCAAGAAGGTCACCGTCTTCACGACCCGTCCCGACACGCTGTACGGGGCGACCTTCATGGTCGTCGCCGCCGACGCGGACCTGGCTGCCGAGATCGTGGCGCCGGACCGGGCTGCTGCGCTGGAGAGCTACCTGCAGGACGTACGCAAGGCCTCCGACATCGACCGGCTGGCGACCGACCGTCCCAAGACCGGTGTCGACCTGGGCGTCACCGCGACCAACCCCGTCAACGGCGAGCAGATCCCGGTGTGGGCGGCCGACTACGTGCTGGCCGACTACGGCACCGGTGCGGTGATGGCCGTCCCGGCCCACGACCAGCGCGACCTGGACTTCGCCAAGGCGTTCTCGCTGCCGGTGCGCCGCGTCGTGGACGTGCCGGGCGCGGAGAACCCCGAGGAGACGTACGTCGCGACCGCGGGTGACGGTGCGTACGTGAACTCGCCGGAGCTGGAGGGCGTCGCCGACAAGGCGGGCGGCATCCACAAGATCATCGAGAAGCTGGAGGCCGAGGGCCACGGCAAGGGCACGATCAACTACCGGCTGCGCGACTGGCTGCTGTCGCGGCAGCGCTACTGGGGCGCGCCGATCCCGATCATCCACTGCCCGGTCGACGGTGAGGTGGCGGTGCCCGAGGCCGAGCTGCCGGTGCAGCTGCCCGAGCTGAAGGGCGCCGACCTGAAGCCGAAGGGCGTCTCGCCCCTGGCCGCGGCCTCGGAGTGGGTCAACGTGACCTGCCCGAAGTGCGGCGGTCCGGCCACGCGCGACTCGGACACGATGGACACCTTCGTGGACTCGTCGTGGTACTTCCTGCGCTACCTGTCACCGACGGACGAGACCCGGGCGTTCTCCTCCGAGCTGGCCCGCGAGTGGGGTCCGGTCGACTTCTACCTGGGCGGCGACGAGCACGCGGTGCTGCACCTGCTGTACTCGCGCTTCTTCACCAAGGCGCTGCGCGACATCGGCCTGATCGACTGGGACGAGCCGTTCACGTCCTACCTGTCCCAGGGCAAGGTCATCAACGGCGGCAAGAAGATGTCGAAGTCGCTGGGCAACGGCGTGAACCTGTCGGACGTGCTGGAGGAGTTCGGTGTCGACGCGACCCGTCTGACCCTGGTCTTCGCATCCCCGCCCGAGGACAACATCGACTGGGCCGACGTGTCGCCGGCCGGCTCGGTGAAGTTCCTGCAGCGGGCCTGGCGCCTGGCCGGGGACGTGACGTCCTCCCCGGATGTCGACGTCTCCGGTGGCGACATCGCGCTGCGGCGTACGACTCACAAGACCATCGCCGAGGCCGAGCAGCTGATCGAGTCCTACCGGTTCAACGTGGTCGTGGCTCGCGTGATGGAGCTGGTCAACGCGACCCGGAAGGCGATCGACTCCGGTGTCGGTCCTGCCGACCCCGCCGTACGTGAGGCCGCGGAGACGGTCGCGATCCTGCTCTCGCTGGTCGCGCCCTACACCGCCGAGGAGATGTGGGAGCGTCTGGGGCACGAGCCGACGGTTGCGCGGGTCGCGTGGCCGACGGTCGAGCCCCACCTGCTCGTGGAGGACTCGGTGACGGCAGTGGTCCAGATCAAGGGCAAGGTGCGTGCGCGCCTGGAGGTCCCGCCCTCGATCTCCGAGGTCGACCTGGAGGCCGCCGCGCTGGCCGACCCGACGATCGCGGCCGCGATCGAGGGTCAGACCGTACGCAAGGTCATCGTCCGCGCGCCGAAGCTCGTCAACATCGTCGTCTGATCGGTTCGGCTCACGCTGTCGACGCGATGGGTCGATCTGTAGGCTTCTGACATGGCCCGGGTAGCGATCGTGACCGACTCGACCGCGATGCTTCCATCCGATCTCGGGGATGCCACGGAGCTGATCACATCGGTGCCGTTGCAGGTGATCGTGGATGGGACGTCGTACGACGACGGGGTGGAGGAGACGTCGCCCGAAGCG
>JALZDD010000380.1 GCA_030862715.1 Actinomycetota bacterium
GGACCACTCCCAGACCGCGACCGGCTCGACGTCGAGCCAGACCGAGGGCGACTCCAGGCCGGCGCGCTTCATCTCCTCGAGATTCCACACCGCCTGCTGGTAGCCGACGTTGGTCAGCCGGCCGATCCTCGTGTCCGGGTCGCCCGGCCCCTCGCCGCCGTACTCACGGACCGTGGCGTCACGGGGGTAGGAGATGACCGCATAGGCCGAGGTCATCACCTTGTTCTTCTTGGCCCACTCGACCTGCGAGGCCAGGCACGGGTTGGGGTTGAAGGCCGGGCCGTTGGTGAGCCCGATGACGACGTACTCCGCCGAGTCGAGCGGCATCGGCAACCCCAGCGTCCGACGCTCCTTGATGCCCATCCCCTCGGGACACTGAGGCCAGCTCAAGTCACCGCCCTCGACGATCCCGCGGTCGTCGGCAGGCGGGACGGACGGGATGTCGAGCGACTCCGGCGCGGGTGGTGGCGCGCTCGCCGACGTCTCGGGCGCGGGGCTCGTGGGGCTCGCGGGCATCGACGGCGAAGCGGACTCCGCCTCGGCCGGAGGCTCGGCGGCGCAGCCGAAGAGCACCGGCGCCGCCAGGAGCAGCAGCACAGCGGCGTACAGGTTCTTTCTTGCCCACATCACCGCAGATACTGCCACCCGCATCCCAGCGGGTCACACCTGCGCGAAGTGCGGGCATGACGTACTCGTCATTCATGATGTCGCTCCTCACTGGCTGACGCCCTGCGCGTACGTGTTCACCGACACGACCCGCGGAACTCACCGGTCGTTCCGCCGGAATCGGCAGGTTTGGTCCATGACCCCACTCAACCGCCGCTCCGTCCTCGGCCTCGGTGCCGCCGCCGGTGCCGGACTCGTCATCCGCACGACCGCAGCAACCGCCCACGCAGCCCCCGCGTTCATCCGCGGAAACCGCCCGACCCTGACCCATGGCGTCCAGTCCGGCGACGTCGGCGCCCGGGGCGGCGTCCTGTGGAGTCGCGCCGACAAGACCTCACGCCTGGTCGCGGAGATCTCGGCCGACGAGTCCTTCCGCCGCGCCCGGCCGGTCAACGGTCCCGTGGTGACCGCGAAGAGCGACTTCACCGGAGAGCTGAAGGTCGACGGCCTCGAGGCGGGACGCGACTACTTCTACCGGGTACGCGCCGTCGACCCCGACGACCCGCGGCGCGGCAGCGCCTGGGAGCTGGGCCGGCTGCGTACCGCCCCGGCACGCCGCCAGGACATCCGGTTCCTGTGGTCCGGTGACATCGCCGGGCAGGGCTGGGGCGCCAACCCCGACTTCGGTGGGTTCCGGATCGCGCCAGCGATGGCGGCGCGCGAGGCCGACTTCTTCCTGAGCTCCGGCGACAACGTCTACGCCGACGGCCCGCTCACCTCGACCGTGACGCTGCCCGACGGACGGGTCTGGAACAACATCGTCACCGAGGAGAAGGACAAGGTCGCCGAGACGCTGGCCGAGTTCCGCGGGCAGTACGCCTACAACCTGCTCGCCGACAACTGGCGCGCGTTCCTCGCCCAGACGCCGATCGTGGCGCAGTGGGACGACCACGAGGTCACCAACAACTGGTACCCGGGCGAGATCCTTCCCGACGACGGCCGCTACACCGAGCGCCGCGTCGATGTCCTCGCGGCCCGCGCGAAGCAGGCCTTCCACGAGTACATCCCGGTCGGCGACGCCTCCCCCGACCCGGACGGCCGGATCTACCGCAAGCTCTCCTACGGCCCGCTGATGGACCTCTTCGTCCTCGACATGCGCACCCACAAGGACACCAACACGACCAACGCCGAGACGAGCGCCGACGGCGGCGTGCTCGGTGAGCGTCAGACCCGGTGGCTCCTGCGCGAGCTGGCCGCCTCCCGCGCCACCTGGAAGGTCATCGCCGCCGACCTGCCGATCGGCCTGGTCGTCCCCGACGGCACCCTGCAGGAGGGCATCTCCCAAGGCGACGCCGGCGCCCCGCTCGGCCGGGAGCTCGACATCGCCAAGGTCCTGACCGGGCTCAAGCGCCTCGGCATCCGCAACCACGTCTGGCTGACCGCAGACGTCCACTACACGGCGGCGCACTCCTACGACCCCGATCGCGCCGCCTACCAGGACTTCGACCCGTTCTGGGAGTTCGTCTCCGGTCCGCTCAACGCCGGCGCCTTCGGCCCCAACAAGCTGGATCCCACCTTCGGTCCGGCCGCCGAGTTCGTGGCCGCTCCCCCGGCCGCCAACGCCTCACCCGCCGACGGCTTCCAGTTCTTCGGCGAGGTCGAGATCGACGGACGTACGCAGCAGCTCACCGTCACCC
>JALZDD010000479.1 GCA_030862715.1 Actinomycetota bacterium
ACGACCTGGTCGCCGTCCTTGAGCTCGGCGTCGAGACCGCCGATGAAACGTACGTCCTCGTCGTTGATGTAGACGTTGACGAAGCGGCGCAGGTCACCGTTGTCGATGAGGCGCTCCTTGATGCCGGAGTGGTTCGCCTCGAGGTCGTCGATGAGCGCGCTCAGGGTCTTGCCCTCGGCGCTGACTGCCTTCTCACCGGCGGTGTAGGTGCGGAGGATGGTCGGGATCTTGACCTCGATGGCCATGGGTTCTCCTAGCTGGATGTTTCTTGGGCGCGTCACGACAACGTCGCGACGATGCTGATTTCTTCCTCGGTGACGTTGCCGTCGACGATCCGGAATGATCGAAACTCGACTGGGCCCTCGTCGTTTCCCCCATCGGTGAAACAGTCGCGGGTGCTGACCAGCACGTAGTGCGCGTTCGGCTCCATCGCCAGCCCGATGTCAGTGCGCGAGGGGTAGGCCTCGGTCGCGGTGTGGGAGTGGTAGACGATCACCGGCTCCTCGTCGTTGGCGTCCATCTCCTTGTAGAGCTGGAGCAGATCGGTCGAGTCGAACTCGTAGAAGGTCGGCGAGCCGGCGGCGTTGATCATCTCGATGAACCGCTCCGGCCGGTCGGACCCCTCAGGGCCCGCGACGATCCCGCACGCCTCGTCGGGATGGTCGCGCTTCGCGTGGGCGACGATCGCGTCGTACGTCGCCTGGTCGATGGTCAGCACGGGATCAGCCTAGGCGGGCCGAGCAGCGAAGACGTACGTGACCGGGTGCCGGACACGGTCACGACCGCACCACGACATGGTGTAGTCAGGACGCCGCCCACAGCGCCTCGACCATGGTCTCCTGCAGGATCCCGACCCACTGGTAGATCCCGTAGACCTGGCCCGCGGGGTCGTCCTCGGGCAGCGAGTCCCAGAAGTCCTCGTCGCCCTCCTCGACACCGAGCCGGGTCGCGAGCGCGAGCCGGATGTCGGTGAAGGAGCGCATCCAGGCCTCGGCGTCGGGGATCGGGAGCTCGACGTCGATGACCAGCCCGTCCTCGTCGAGCTCGGGCGGGAGGCCCGCCTCCTCGAGGGCGTCGATGATCGTGGACGCGGCCCGCGCCTTGCCGTCGCGCAGCCCGCCCTCGGTGAACCGCCGGAACTCCCCGGCGGCCTCTTCGTCGTTCCCGTAGGCCGAGGGGAAGAGCCGCTTGAGGACCGGGTCCTCGGGCTCGGTGGTCGGCCCCGAGAAGTCGAGCAGCGCCTCGAGCGGGTCATCGCTCTCGGCCGGCGCGGCGACCTCGTTGCGCAACAGCTCGACGAGCTGCGAGGCCAGCGAACGGAGCAGGTCGGCCTCGAACCCGGAGAAGGTCGCGATGATCTGCTTGCTGCGGCGGTGGTAGCTGAACCCGCCCATCAATCCTGCTTCTCCAGTGTCGCCCACAGGCCGTACTCGTGCATCGCCTGCACGTCGCGCTCCATCTCCTCGCGTGACCCGGAGGAGACGGCCGACTTGCCGTCGTTGTGCACCTCCATCATCAGCTTCTCCGCCTTCTTCTTGGAGTAGCCGAAGTACTTCTGGAAGACGAAGGTGACGTACGACATCAGGTTGACCGGGTCGTTCCAGACGATGGTGACCCACGGGGTCGCGGGCGCTACGAGATCGTCGACCTCGGGCTCGTCGAGCTCCACGGGGCTTGGCGCGCTCATGCAGTCCATCGTGCCACGATGTGCCCGTGGACTCGACAGCGGACTCGACCGCGCTCCTGACAGATCACTACGAGCTGACCATGCTCCAGGCCGCCCTGAAGGCGGGCACCGCGGAGCGTCGTGCCGTCTTCGAGCTGTTCCCCCGGCGCCTGGCCGGCGGGCGGCGGTACGGCGTGGTGGCGGGGGTCGGGCGGGCGCTCGACGCCCTCGAGGCGTTCCGCTTCGGCTCGGAGCAGCTGGCGATCCTGGAGGGCGTCGTCGACGGCCCGACCCTGGAATGGCTGGCCGGCTACCGTTTCACCGGCGACATCTGGGGGTACGCCGAGGGCGAGACCTTCTTCCCGCAGTCACCCCTGCTCGTGGTCGAGGCCAGTTTCGCCGAAGCGGTCGTCCTGGAGACGGTGCTGCTCTCGATCTACAACCACGACTCGGCCATCGCCACCGCGGCCTCCCGGATGACGATGGCAGCCGGCGAGCGCCCGTGCATCGAGATGGGCTCGCGCCGCACCCACGAGGCGGCCGCGATCGCCGCCGCCCGCGCGGCCTATGTCGCCGGCTTCGCCGCCACCTCCAACCTCGCCGCCCGCGCCCGTTTCGGCGTGCCCACGACCGGCACCTCCGCACACGCCTTCACGCTCCTGCACGACACCGAGGAGCAGGCCTTCCAGGCCCAGGTCGCCTCCCTCGGCAAGGGCACCACGCTGCTGGTGGACACCTATGACATCGCCGAGGCGGTGGCGAAGGCGGTCGAGATCGCCGGTCCCGAGCTCGGTGCGGTGCGGATCGACTCCGGCGACCTGGGGCTCCTGGCCCATGACGTACGCCACCAGCTCGACGACCTCGGCGCCACCGAGACGAAGATCATCGTCACCAGCGACCTGGACGAGTACGCCATCGCCGGCCTCGCGGCCGCCCCGGTCGACGGCTACGGCGTCGGCACCCAGCTGGTCACCGGCTCCGGCCACCCGACCGCCGGCTTCGTCTACAAGCTGGTCGCCCGCGAGGGCGCCTCCGGCGACCTGGAGCCGGTCGCCAAGAAGAGCGCGTCCAAGGCCTCGATCGGCGGCCGGAAGTACGCCCTGCGCCGCCGCAATCCCAAGGACGTCGCCGACGCCGAGGTGATCGGCATCGGCACCCCGCCGAACGGTGACAGCAACGACCGGCCGCTGCTCACCCAGCTGGTCAAGAACGGTGAGGTCGTGGGCCGCGAGCCCCTCGACGCCGCGCGCGAGCGCCACCGGGCCTCGGTCGCCGAGCTCCCTGTCATCGCCCACTCGCTCCTGAAGGGCGATCCGGCGATCCCGACGCTCTTCCAGTGATGTCTCTCGGTGCCGGTCTAGGCTGACGGGCATGACGCGTGCACTGATCGTGGTCGACGTACAGAACGACTTCTGCGAGGGCGGGTCCCTGCCGGTCGACGGCGGGGCCCGGGTGGCCTACGACATCGGTCAGCTGCTGCGCGAGCGGGCGGCGAGCAAGGAGCCGGAGCAGACGTACGGGCT
>JALZDD010000487.1 GCA_030862715.1 Actinomycetota bacterium
CGCGAACACAGGAGGAAACCGATGACTGACCACACCTGGGGCGTTCTCAGCAACCAGGCCATCACGGCCGCCGGCGTCGTCTACTTCCTGGCGCTGCTCTGCGCGCTGGTCGAGTGGTCGGCCTGGCAGTCGCGCGCCAGGGCCGCGGTCGCGGAGAAGGAGCTCGTCGGCGCCGGTGCCCCGGCCGACGAGACCGACGCCGCGGTGAATCCCGCCGCCGCCGTACGCGAGCAGCGCGCCGCCCTCTTCGGACGCCTCAGCCTGCTGCTGACCGCGATCGCGGTCGCATGCCACCTGGTGGCGCTGGTCGGCCGTGGGATGGCCGCCGACCCCAATCGGGTGCCGTGGGGCAACATGTACGAGTTCACGATCTCCGGCTCGTTCGTGGTGGCCGCTGCGTACGTCGCCCTCCACCGGCGGCTGAAGCTGTCCTGGATGGCGCCGTGGGTGCTCGGGTTCACCGTCGTGGTGCTCATGCTGGCCGTCGTCGGGCTCTACGAGCCGGTCGCGCCGCTGACCGAGGCGCTCAACTCCTACTGGCTCGTCATCCACGTCATCGCGGCCATCATCGCCACCGGTGGGTTCACGCTGGGCGGCATCGCCTCGGTGACGTACCTCCTCAAGGCGCGCTTCCCCGACGCCGCCCTGCTGGCGCGGGTGCCCGACCTCGACAACCTGGACCGGGTCTCCTATCGGATCCACGCCTTCGCGTTCCCGGTGTGGACCTTCGGGGTGCTGATCTCCGGACCGATCTGGGCCCACGAGGCCTGGGGCTCCTACTGGAACTGGGACCCCAAGGAGGTCTGGGCGTTCATCACCTGGGTCGTCTACGCCGGCTACCTGCACGCCCGCGCGACCGCCGGGTGGAAGGGCAAGAAGGCCGCGATCGTCGCGCTGATCGGGCTGGCCACGCTGTGGTTCAACTTCATCGGCATCAACTACTTCTCCTCGACCTCGCAGCATTCGTACGCTGCGCCCGCGGCCCCGGCGGTTGTCGAGCTCACTGAGGGAGCCTCACGATGAAAGAGTTCTGGATCTACACCGGCCTGCGGCTGCTGTCGCTGCTCGCCACCTTCGGCATCGTGGCGGGCATCTGGTCGCTCGTCGCGGGCGAGGTCGACATCTTCTTCGCGGTGATCGTGGCGTTCGTGATCAGCGGCGTGCTCTCCTTCTTCGTGCTCGACCCGCAGCGCCGGGCCTTCGCCGAGAAGGTCGAGGCCCGGGCCGCGAAGGCGGTCGAGGCCGCCCGCGCCAAGGAGGACGCCGAGATCGACTCCGAAGCCGGCTCCGAGGCCGACACCACCTCGAACGGCGAAGGCGATAGCCACAAGGTGTCCTAGGGCCTCGGCCGGAAAATAGTTGGCGCGTCGCGCCGCCATGGCACGCACTCCGCGGCGTTTGCCCCGTCTCGAAATACCCCGGTATGCCTTCGACGGGGCGCCTTGCGGAGTACGCACCCTGGCGACGCGACGCATCCAACTATTTCCAGTCCGAGGCCCGACCTGGTAGATAACGGTCATGTCGATCGTTCACAAGGCCACGCTCACCCCCACGAAGAAAGAGATCTTCGGCGCCTGGCTCGCCACCCAGACGTGGTGCGAGGGTGACCTGACCGGCACGATCGGCTCCTACCGGTTCGACGACCCGGCCGGACGGGTCGGGATCGAGTGCGTGCTCCTCGAGGTCGGCGAGTCCGTGGTCCACCTCCCGGTCTCCTACCGTGAGGCACCCCTTGACGGCGCCGAGGACTTCCTGATGGCGACCACCGAACACTCGGCGCTGGGGACGCGCTATGTCTACGACGCCTGCGCCGACGCGGTGGCGGTCCGGGCGCTGCTGTCGGCCGCGCTCACCGGCGCGACCCAGGAGCCGATGGACGTCTACGACCGGGGCCGCCTGGTGGATCGCCGCGAGAGCGTCGTCACGGCGACCGGCACCGGCTCGTGGTCGCGCAACGCGGTGCCGCACTTCGACGGCGTCACCATCCGTTCCCACGGCGCCGACACCCGCGTGGACGCGGGCAGCTTCGGGATCGTCGTGAAGCGTGTCGTCGACGGCTCCGACGCCGACGGCGCGGAGTCGATCCAGGTCACCTGGCCGGACGGCGCCGGGGCGCTGGTCGGCGTACGTCACCTGTGACCGACGGCCTCGGGGCTTGTCTGTGAGTCCGCTGTGTAGCGCAGATGATCAACGGAGCCTCCCGTAAGTCACGAGTCGGAAACATCCTCGTCCTGCACTTGACGCATTCGGACATGAGAAGGCACATTGTCTCGATGTGAGCGTTCACATCTGTGATCTGACTCACCTGGGAACCGGCCCGTGCGCCGGTCTTCAGCACCCCCGACAGCGGCGCGTAGGCCTACCGACGCGGCCGTAGATGAAATGGAGCAGGTAAGTGCGCAAGGTACTCACCACGATCACCGCCGCAGCGCTTGCGCTCGGTCTGGCGGCATGCGGCGGCGGCGACGGCGGCGAGGGCGGCGACAAGGGCACTGTCGGCGTAGCGATGCCGACCAAGTCCTCGGAGCGCTGGATCGCAGACGGCAACAACATCAAGAAGCAGCTCGAGGCCGAGGGCTACGACGTCGACCTGCAGTACGCCGAGGACGACATCCCGACCCAGGTCTCCCAGGTCGAGAACATGGTCACCAAGGGCGTCGACGTCCTGGTGGTCGCGGCCATCGACGGCACCGCGCTCGGCGAGGTCCTCGAGACCGCTGAGTCGCAGGACATCCCGGTGATCAGCTACGACCGCCTCATCCGCGACACCGAGGCCGTCGACTACTACTCGAC
The DNA here is from genome assembly GCA_030862715.1 of Actinomycetota bacterium. The sequence continues at coordinate 2,794 of JALZDD010000487.1, forward strand.
CTTCGACAACTTCCAGGTCGGCGTGCAGCAGGCCACCTCGCTCGTGGATGGCCTGAAGGCCAAGGGCGAGGGCCCCTACAACGTCGAGCTCTTCGGCGGTTCGCCGGACGACAACAACGCCACCTTCTTCTGGGACGGCGCCATGTCGGTGCTCGAGCCGCTGATCAAGTCCGGCGAGATCGTCATCCCCTCCGGTCAGACGGACTTCAAGCAGGCCGCGATCCTGCGCTGGGACCCCGCCACCGCGCAGAAGCGCATGGAGGACATCCTCACCAAGACGTACGCCTCCAAGAAGGTCCAGGGCGTGCTCTCGCCCTACGACGGCCTCTCGCTCGGCATCATCGCCGCCCTCAAGGGCAACGGCTACACCACCGCCGACCTCCCGGTCGTGACCGGTCAGGACGCCGAGGTGCAGTCGGTGAAGTCGATCAACTCCGATGAGCAGTACTCCACGATCTTCAAGGACACCCGCGAGCTCGCGAAGGTGACCGTCGACATGATCGTCGCCGTCGGTGCGGGCGAGGAGCCCGAGGTCAACGACACCGAGACCTACGACAACGGCAAGAAGGTCGTTCCGTCCTACCTCCTCGACCCGGTCGTGGTCACCAAGGACGACGTCAGCAAGGTGCTCGTCGACTCCGAGTACTACACCGCCGACGAGATCAAGTAGCGCCCACGTACTCGGCGTGGGCCCGGGTCCCTCCGGAC
>JALZDD010000512.1 GCA_030862715.1 Actinomycetota bacterium
GCGAGGCACTGCCGACGGCGCTGGAGCGAGGTTCGATCGCCGTCCTGGTCAGCACCTCGCTGGTCCAGCTCACCACCGGTCTGCTCAACGTCGCGCAGTGGTATCCCTGGGGGTTCAGCTTCCGCAGCACGCACTACGCGCTCGCCTTCGTCGCCGTCGGAGCGCTGCTGGTGCACATCGCGGTGAAGCTGCCGGTCGTACGCGACGCCCTGACCGGCGACGTCGACGCCACTGCCCACGACCGGCCGAACGCGCGCCGGCCGGGGCCGGTCAGCAGGCGCGGGGTGCTGGTGCTGGCGGGCACCTCGGCGCTGGCGGCCGCCTTCCTCTACACCGCCGGCACGATCCCCGGCGTCGGCCGGATCGCGGCCCTGTCCCCGCGGTCGCGGAAGCAGGGCATCCCGATCAACCGGACGGCCCACTCGGCCGGCGTGGTGGCCGAGGCGAGCAGCTCCGCCTACCGGCTCGAGCTCGTCCACGGCCCGACGACGCGGTCGCTGACCCGGGACGACCTGGTCGCCATGGAGCAGCGCACCCACACCCTCCCGATCGCCTGCGTCGAGGGGTGGAGTGCCTCGGGCGAGTGGGGCGGCGTACGCCTCCGTGACCTGCTCGACCTGGTCGGCGCCCCGCGTGGGCGCGAGGTGCGGGTCCGGTCGATCCAGACGTTCAGCGCCTCCGCGGACACCGTGCTCCCGCCGAACTTCGCCGACGACGACCGGACACTGATGGCACTGATGCTCGACGGAGAGACGCTCTCGATGGACCACGGCTACCCGGTCCGGCTGATCGCGCCGGACCGTCCCGGGGTCATGCAGACCAAATGGGTCTCCCGGATCGAGGTGCTCTGATGAGAGCGATCCGTGGAGCGCTGATCGTGCTCGGCGCGGTCGGGATGGCGTACGGAGCCTGGCTGCTGGTCAGCCGGCAGGACCTCGGCCAGATCTTCGAGGTCGTGATCTGGCTGGCGGCAGCGGTCGTGATCCACGACGGGATCCTGGCTCCGGCAGTGCTCGGGCTCGGGTGGCTCGGCGGCCGGCTGCTTCCGCGGGCGGTCGCCCGCGGCGCGGTGGTGGTGCTCGTGCTGCTCGGGCCGGCGATCCTGGTCGCGATCCCGGTCCTCGGCCGGTTCGGCGCGAAGCCGGACAACCCGACGCTGCTGGATCGCGACTACACCCAGGGGCTGCTGGTCTTCGCGATCCTGTGCGTGTGCGCCGGTGTCGCCGTCGCGCTCGGCGAACTACGCTCACGACAGCCCGCCCGGGCGAACGTCGAGGAGGAGTAGGACCCATGGCACGTGTGCTCGTGGTCGACGACGACCTCACGGTGCGCGAGGTGCTGGCGTCCTACCTGCGCGCGGGCTCGCACGACGTCGTCGAGGCCGGGGACGGCGAGCAGGCTCTGCGCGCGATGAGCGAGCGACCGGCCGACATCGTCATCCTCGACCTGATGCTGCCCGGCATCGACGGGCTGGAGGTGTGCCGTCGCCTGCGGCAGGCGGGCGAGGTGCCGATCATCATGCTCACCGCCCTCGGCAGCGAGGCCGACCGGATCATGGGGCTCGAGCTCGGTGCCGACGACTACGTCGGCAAGCCGTTCAGCCCGCGAGAGCTGGTGCTGCGCGTCGATTCGGTGCTCAAGCGCACCGGCCACTCCGGTGAGGGCGGCGTGGTCTCCGACGGCTCCCTGGTGGTCGACGCCGACCGACGGGTGGCGACCGACGCCGGAGCGGAGCTGTCCTTGACCACCCGGGAGTTCGACCTGCTCCGCTACCTGATCGCCCACCCCGGCAAGGCCTTCACCCGCGAGGACCTGCTCGAGCACGTGTGGGGATGGACGATCGGCGACCGCTCGACGGTCACGGTCCACGTACGCCGGCTGCGGGAGAAGATCGAGTCCGACCCGACCCGGCCGGAGCGGCTGGTCACGGTCTGGGGCGTCGGCTATCGCTGGGAGCCCACGGAGGTCGGCGCGTGAAGACCGCAGATGCCGTCCAGATCGCGCTCGTCGCCGCGGGCGCCGGTCTCGCCGTCGGCCTGATCGGGCTCCTGGTCGCCTGGCTGACGCGGCGCTGGTCGATCCGCTGGCAGCTCACCCTGGCCGCCGCCGTTGCGGTGCTGACGGTCTTCGGTGGCGTACTCGGGGTCGCGTGGCTCATGTTCCTCTCCGGCCACGACCTGCAGGTCATCACGGTGGTCGCCTCGATCGCCGTGGTGGTGGCGATCCTGGTCGCGTTCGTCATCGGCTCCGCGATGGTGCGCTGGTCGGGCGCGGTCCAGCGGCAGGCCCGGGAGATGGCGCTCGGGAGCCATCAGCAGCCCTCGGAGAGCGGACCCCGAGAGCTCCGGTCGCTGTCGGCCGAGCTCGCCGAGACCCAGCGGCGGTTGGAGGAGGCGAGCGCCCGGGAGGCCCGGCTCGAGGAGTCCCGCCGCGAGCTGATCTCCTGGGTCGCCCACGATCTGCGTACGCCGCTCGCCGGGCTGCGGGCGATGGCCGAGGCGCTCGAGGACGGGATCGCGGCCGATCCGCACCGCTATCACCAGCGCATCCGTGTCGAGGTCGAGCGTCTGGCCCGGCTCGTCGACGACCTCTTCGAGCTCTCCCGGATCCAGGCCGGCGCGCTCACCCTGACGCCGGAGCCGGTCCTGCTCGGCGACCTGGTCAGCGAGGCGCTGGCCGGGGCCGACCCGGTCGCCAGGGAGCGGCGGGTCCGCCTCGGCGGCCAGGTCGAGGACGGCCTCGAGATCACCGCTGATCCGGCCAGCCTGTCCCGCGTCGTCTCCAACCTGCTGATGAACGCCATCCGACACACGCCCGCCGACGGCACGGTGGAGGTTCGCTGCCAGTTGGCGCCCGGAGACGTACGCAGCGTCGACCTCAGCGTCAGTGACGGCTGTGGCGGCCTGGATCCCGGCGACATGGAGCGGGTCTTCGACCTCGGCTGGCAGGGCAGCTCCGCGCGCACCCCGACCGCACCCGAGGGGGCCGACGGCGCCAGCGGCCAGGGCGCCGGGTTCGGCCTCGCCATCGTCAAGGGCCTCGTCGACGCACACCGCGGCAGGGTCTGGGTGGAGAACCTTCCGGCCGCGACCGGCTGCCGGTTCCACGTACGCCTGCCGGCGTGACTCCGGCGTGACTCAGTCGACTGCCGAACCCTCGAGCTCGTCGACGAGCGCGAGGCCGCGCTCGGCCCAGTTGAGGGCGGCACGCGCCTGGTCGATCAGGCCGTCGTAGGCGAAGATCTTGTAGCGCACGATCCGGTCCCACTGGCTCGCGTCGTAGTGCTCGAGCCGCCGGGCCAGCGTGGGGTGGCTGCGGTCGACGAGCGTGGCGCGGGTGGCCTCGAGCATCG
>JALZDD010000513.1 GCA_030862715.1 Actinomycetota bacterium
CTCGACTGGTCCGAGGTCCGCCTCAGCGACGAGAACGGCCCCTGAGCCTGCGGGCGTCCTCAGCGCTGCGGGGAGTCCGATTGGGCGCGGTTGAGGAAGTCCGAGAGCGGTCCCGGCATCTCAGCGCCTCGGTCCCCCCCAGTCATAGACAACACAGGTCTTGGCGATCAAGTCGTGGAAAGAACGATGATCACGCTGCACCACGATCAGGAGCAGGCCGATCCCGAAGAAGACCACGCTGAGGGGAAACACCAGTGTCCTGACGAACATGGTGCGCACCCCTGGAGCAGTGCCGTCGGCGCGTACGACGCGCAGTCCAGCCAATCCCTTCCCGATCGTCCTGCCGGTGATGGCGAGGCTGATGAAGACGTAGGAGAAGGCCCAGATCGCGAAGGCAGCGATCCCGAGCGGGGTCGAGCGGTCGCCGGTGAGCGACTTGGACGTGAACATCTCGAGCAGGTAGCCGAACCCGGCGACGCCCAGCGTGTAGAGGCCGGCGATGAGAAGGCCGTCGATGGCAGCGGCAGCTGCCCTGCTGATCGCTCCCGCATAGTGTCCGGACACCGAGCGGCGCACCCGGCGCGTCATCGTGCCGCCGTTCCCGGGTCGGTCGCACCTCGTCGGGCCGCGACCAGTCTGGGCGGCCCTTCACGTCGCTCGTCCTCGCTCCGTCGCATCAGCCGGTCCACGATCCGGTCGACGATGACGTCGAGCCCGACCAACTGTCGCCGGGCGAGGTCGAGGGCGGATCCAGCCATCGAGTAGGTGCTCTCCGCGACGATGTCGGGGATGCCGGAGCGGCGTACGAGCGCCTCGAGGTCGACGTTCCTCAGCAGGGCGTCCAGGTCTACGTCGGCGAGAAGCGTGTTGAGGTCGACCCGCGCGAGCAACGCATCGATGTCGACTGTCTCGAGGAATCGGTTCATGTCTACCCGCGCCAGGACCGCGTCGAGGTCCACCCGGCTGAGCAGCGCGTTGAGGTCGACGTGTTCCAGGACGATGTCGGGGTCGACGGTGTCGACGACCCTTTCCGTTACGGCGCCGGCGACCCGGCCCAGGAGCCTCTTGCCGTTCTGCCGACCCTCGGTCATGACTTCGCCGACTCGGACACGCGGAGCGTCACGGCAATCAGCCGGTCAACGACTCGAGGGCGACGACCGCGCCGGAGACGTCCTCGAGCACGAAGGTGTCGTCGCGTCGTCGTGCGCGCAAGATGCCCATCGCAGGTTCCGCCTCCTCCAGTCGTGGATCGCTGGAAGCCTAGAGCCGTCTGATCTGTCTCTCATCACCCACGTCGGGTGATTCAGCGGGCTCAAAGGGGCCGGTCGCTGACGCGTGCGGTAGCCGCTTCGACGCCTCCCGAAGTCGGTATCGGGTTCAAGGAACAAAGCCGCCACAACAAAACCGGCTCTGACCGGTTTACCAGGTCAGAGCCAGTTTGTTTCGGTCGGGCTGACAGGATTTGAACCTGCGGCCCCTTGACCCCCAGTCAAGTGCGCTACCAAGCTGCGCCACAGCCCGAAACTGCGAGTGGATTTCTCCGCTCGAAGCGCTCCGAACATTACCGCACGGCGTCACGCGCTCACCAATCGGTATCCCCTCCGGCGCGTCATCGGCGAACGCCGTCAACCTGCCGGCGACAGGGGCAGCGCGGCGACCACGCGGCCGCCGCCGTCGGCGTACCCCGCCTCGAGGGTGCCACCGAGCTCTTCGGCGCGCTCGCGCATGGAGGTCAGACCAATGCCACGGGTCCAAGGTTGCCCGATCGTGCCGTGGTCGCACACCGTGACCAGCAGCTCACCACCCTCGACGCGGAGGGTGGCCTCGGCGATCTGTGAGCCGCTGTGTCGAGCGGCGTTGCGGAGCGCCTCGACCGTGATCCGATACGCAGCCACCTCGACGGCCGCGGCGAGCGGCGGGAGGTCGGCGGCGGCGATGGTGATCCGCATCGACCGCCCGTCCGGCGTACGCAGCGTCTCGGCCTGCTGGCGTACGGCCGAGACCAGGCCGAGCTCGTCGAGTGCGGGCGGGCGCATGCCGTATACCAGCTCGCGGATCTCGCGGATCGCCGTGCCGGTCTCGGCCCGGAGCGCACGCAGCAGACCGGCCGCTGAATCCGGGTCCTCGCGCATCGTGTTGCGCGCGGCATCGGCGGTGAAGGCGATCCCGGAGAGCCGCGGGCCGAGGCCGTCGTGGAGCTCTCGCCGCAGCCGCCGCCGCTCCTCCTCGATCGCGCTGACCGTCTGCTCACGGGACTCCTGCAGCTGGTCGGCGAGCATCCGGGCGCGCAGCAGCTGCGCGAGCAGTGGCCGGGCCAGGTCGAGTACGTGCTTGTCGCCGGCGGTCAGGGCGAGATCACCGGCTCGGAGCCCGACCACGAGCTCACCGGTCCGACCGTCCCCGATGTCCAGGGGCAGCGTACGAGTGTGGGTGACGGCAGTGCCCGAGGTGGCTATCACGACGCCCTCGACCCGGAGTTCGCCGTAGGAGAGCACCAGCGCCTCACGGATCGCGCGCAGCGCCAGGGCGGGATCGTCGCCGATGTTCTCGGCGACGTGTCCGGCGGCGCCGAGCGGATCCGGCCGGATACCGAACAGCAGCTCGTCGATGACGCCGCGCATGGCGACCTGCAGGGGGTGGAACAGGGCGGCGGCCAGCGCCGCGGCGAGCGCGATCGTGCCCACGCTCGGTGGGCGACCGCCGAGGAGCTCCAGGACACCCTCGATCGTGGCGTACATCGCCATGTAGGCGACGACCGCGGTCAGGAGCACGACGGCCTGGACGACCAGCCCGCGTACGTCGACGACCTCCGGCCGCCTGAGCCCGACGTACATCGCCGGGCCGACGACCGCGAAGAGCGCGAACCCCGCGCCGTACACGATCCCGGCTCCGGTGCTCCGGCCTGGCGCACCGTCCAGCGCGAACGCGACGAAGAAGAAGACGACGCCGGTGCTGGCCAGGCTCAGCCCCATCCACGTCAGCGCCCGTCGGTCGGTCCCGTCGCTGCGCTCGAGCTTCCACCAGGTGTGGAGGAGGCAGGTCACGACGAGCGTGGCCCCGGTCGGCAGCAGCACCCCGGAGGGGCCCCACGGCCCGGTCAGGCTCAGCGAGGCGACCGCGAACAGGCCGGCTCCGCCGACGACCACCAGGGCGACGAAGTCGACGGGGTTGCGCCAGCGCAGCCGGGGGTACGCCGTCACCGCCAGCGGCAGCAACAGGGAGCCTCCGACGACGAAGGCCCATGTCGCGAAGTCCGGCTCCGCCCGCCAGGTGAGTGCGCCGGCCAGGACGGCGAGTCCGCCGAGGGCGAGCGGCACCCCCGGTGCCACGGCCCGAGACCTGGCCAGCATCGCCGCGCCGCTGACCAGGGTGCTGAGTCCGAGCACCGCGATGCCGACGAGCTCGGGGTACGTCATGGGGCCCGGCCACCCTCACCCCGGCCGCTCTCCCCCAGTCCGCCCTCGCGCGCCCGGATGATCGCAGCGGTGCGGTCGGCCACCTGGAGCTTGGCGAAGATGCTGGTGAGGTGGTTGCTCACGGTCTTCGGCGACAGGAACAGCTGCTGGGCGATCGCGCCGGTGCGCGACCCGGCCGCGAGCAGATCGAGGATCTCGCGCTCCCGGTCGGTCAGCTCGGGAAACGGGACCTCCACCCGCGCAGGCGTAGCGCTGAAATGGGCGAGCACCCGCGCCGCGACGCCCGGCCCGAAGATCGCCTGGCCGGCGACGACGGCCCGGACCGCCCCGACGATCTCGTCCTGCTCGGCGCCCTTGAGTAGGTAGCCGCGTGCGCCCGCCTGCATCGCGGTGAACACGGTCGCGTCGTCGTCGTACATCGTCAGCATGAGCACGGCGGTCTCCGGGACCGCGGCCCGGATCCGCCGCGTCGCCTCGACGCCGTCGAGCACCGGCATCCGTACGTCCATCAGGATCACGTCGGGGCGGGACAGCTGGACCTCGCGTACAGCCGCCTCGCCGTCACCGACCTCGCCCACGACCTCGAGCCCGTCGATGGTGTCGAGCAGCGCGCGCAGTCCGCCGCGCACGACCGGGTGGTCGTCGGCGAGCAGGATCCGCACGGTCATGCACTCATCATGACGCCACCCGTGCGCGCCGTCCCGGGAACTGTTTCCCGTCATGACCGGGATGGCTCGGGAACCACGCGGGTGGTTCGGACCTGACCCGGGGAACTCCGGAAGGCGCAGGTTTGGGGCACACCCCCTCACTCAAGGAGTCAACATGAGCACCATGACCACTCGCCACACCGGACACAGCACCCGCCAGAAGGTCGGCCTGGTCCTGGCCGGCCTGATGAGCGCAGCCAACATCCCGAGCGCGCTTTTCCCGACGCCCGAGGGCGATCCCGGGCCGCCGATCGTAGTCCTCGTGGCCGGCTCGGTCCTCGGCGTCATCGGCCTGGTCGCGGTGATCGCCGCGTGGCGCGGCAACCGCGTCGCCGCGCGGATCGCCGCCGGCGCCCTCATCATCATGGCCCTGACCGGGCTGCCGGCGTTCTTCGTGGAAGGCATTCCCGCGATCGTCAGGATCATCGTCGGCGTATCGGTCCTGTGGACCGTCGCCGCGGTCTACCTGATGTTCTCCGCCCCTCCCCGCTCGACGGAGTTCGACGGCGGCGAGCCCCGATGATCGCGGTCGTCACCGTCCTGGCCGCCTTCGCACTCGGCTACTTCCTGCGGTCTCAACTGGCCGCCAACACCGCCTACGCCATCGCCTACCTGTGGGCGTTCGTCTTCCAGACCCTGTACCTGTTGCTCGACTCACTCTCGCCGAATGCCTCGGCTCCGGCGTTCGAAGCGGGCGAGTTCCCGCTGTCGTACGGCGGGTTCACGCTGGGGGTCTTCGCAACCGGCTTCGGGCTGGTCGCGCTCGGCCGGTACGTCGCGGTGCGGCGGGGCAGGACCGTCCCGGTCCGACAGCGCAGCAAGGTCGCCTTCACGGACTGAGACCGCCGTGAAGCCGCCGTGGCCCTTCAGTCCTCAGCAGAGGCGAGGGCCTCGGCGGCTTCGTCGATGATGGCGCGCATGGCCTCCTCGGCGGCCGCCGGGTCACCGTTGCGCACCGCGATCGCCACCTTCTCGTGCAGCTCGATGGCGGTCGGGTTCGGCTTATCGGGCATCAGGTGGTGGTGCGTACGTCCGGCGAGGAGCTCGGCGACGAGGTCACCGAACGCGGCGAGCATGTCGTTGCCGCAGGCGTTGAGCAGGACGCGATGGAAGGTCGTGTCGGCCTCGAGATAGGCCTCGAGGTCACCGGCGGCGGCGTGGACCACCATGTCGGCCACGGATCGGGACAGCTCGCCGTGGTGCCGAGGCTCGGCCCGCTCGGCGGCGAGCCGTGCGGCGATCGGCTCGAACCCGAGACGCAGCTCGGAGAGCGACAGCAGCTGTTCGCGCCGGCCGTCGCCGTCGAGTCGCCAGCGAATGACCAGGGGATCGAACACGTTCCACTCCTGCCGCGGGGAGACGGTGATCCCGACACGCCGCCGTGTGGTGACCATGCCCATCGCCTGGAGAACGCGCACCGCCTCCCGCGCGACCGGGCGCGAGACGTCGTACGTCGCCTGGATCCCCTCCAGCGTGAGAACGGCCCCTGGCGGCAGCTCGGCGGAGACGATCCTGCGTCCGAGCGCGTCTCGGACGCTCTGATGCAGTCGATGTACTGCCTCGCCGCTGGAAGTCGTCACAGCGGCATCGTCGCACACTCCAAGCGCGACGTAATCAGAATCCGTTATGACACCCCGCCTTGCCAAACGGATGCCTTTTGATGCACCCTGTGACGCGTGACACAGAACCCCCCTTCGACAGGCTCAGGACACCGCCTCCTCGTCGTCATGGGAGTCTCCGGCTCCGGCAAGTCGACCGTCGGCGCTGCCATCGCGCAGCGCCTCCGGGTCCCCTTCGCCGACGCCGACGACTTCCACCCGCTGGAGAACATCGCGAAGATGGCCTCGGGTCGCGCACTGGACGATCACGACCGGCAACCGTGGCTGGAGACGCTCGGCGGCTGGCTCGCCGAGCACGAGCAGACCGGCGCGGTGCTGAGCTGCTCGGCGCTCAAGCGCAGCTACCGCGATCTGCTCCACAGTCGCGCCCGCGGCCTCCGGCTCCTCCACCTCAGCGGCACCCCGGAGGTGGTCGAAGCGCGCCTGGCCGCCCGCGCGGGGCACTTCATGCCGCCGTCGCTGCTGCGCTCGCAGTTCGCGACCCTCGAGCCCCTCGCTCCCGACGAGCAGGGCACGA
>JALZDD010000875.1 GCA_030862715.1 Actinomycetota bacterium
TGAAGCCCTCTCGGTCGTAGGACGCGACCGCCTTCTGGATGCAGACGGCATCTGTCTCCTCCGCGACCGCGGCCATCACTCCGCGGGCGATCTCGGCGACCCCCGGCGCGGCCGACAGGTCGTGACGGTCCTCCGCGCTCCACTCCGGCAGGTGGCTGCGCCAGCGGTCGGACGGTGCGCCGCCGAAGACCGTGACCTCCCGGACCGTCCAGGCGTGCCCGTCCCCCTCGCCAGCGGCGTCGAAGGTGCGGTCGTGCACCTCACCCGCGTCGATCCTCCGGACGACCTCGTCGGCGGCCCGCCACACGTCGCCGGCGGACACGGCTTCCTCGGCGATCACCGAGTAGACCGAGATGCCGTCCTCGCTCGGCGGGCTGGCGACGGCGACCAGGCCGGCGGCCTCGGTCTCCACCACCGCCTGGAAGCCGTCCTCGAGCAGCAGCAACCCATCCTCGCCCTCGTCGAGAGGCTCGCTCCAGCGCGGCGTGACCACCAGCGCGGAGGCGAGCACGAGCAGCGTCTGGGCGTCGATCTCGAGCGGGAACTCCTTGATCAGCCCGCGGGTGTGCTCATCGGCCCACGCGTCGAGCCCGGCCTGGTCCGGGAGCGGGTCGAGCACGATCGGCAGGCCCTTCGTCAGCTCCACCCCGGAACGCAGCCAGCCGGCGACCGCGGCCCCGAGCGTGGGGTGCGGCGCCTCCAGCAGCGCCAGCGCGGCGGCCCGCGCGTCGGCCCGGTTCAGCCCGAGGATCTCGTCGGTCTCGGCCTCCGCCGCGGGCGCGAGCGAGGCGAGGAGCAGCCACAGACCGGCGTACGAGATCACCGGGGACTCGGCGGAGCCGAGAGCGGAGCGGGTGGTGGCGGCGTACGTTCGGACCGCCTCGGCGGCAGCGAGGGACAGGGGCGTCTGCGTTCCCGACTTCTCCATGCCGAAGACATTACGGCGAGAGCCACGACGGGCGACCCAAATCACGATACAGTTATGTATCGAACGAGGAGTCTCAATGACTAAGTCAAGCCGCCGCGATGGCTGTGCTTGGGCCGTTGGGGGTCCAGGTGCGATTGTCGCGGAGAATGGCCCACAAGACGTCGACGCGTCGTCGGGCCAGGGCGATGAGGGCTTGGACGTGTTTGAGTCCTTGGCTGCGTTTCTTGAGGTAGAAATCCCGGTTCGGGCCCTCGCGGATGATGCTGGTCTGGGCCGAAAGATAGAAGACTCGGCGCAGTCTGCGGCTGTAGCGTTTGGGCCGATGCAGGTTCCCGGTCCGGCGGCCGGAATCGCGCGGGACCGGTACAAGCCCGGCGGCGGATGCGAGCCGTCCGGCATCGACGTAGGTCCCCAGATCGCCGGCAGCGACAACGAACTCGGCACCCAGGATCGGTCCGATGCCCGGTACCGAGGTGATCACCTCGGCCTGGGGATGGGCCGCGAAGCTGGTCTTGATCTGGGCCTCGAGCCGTCCAAGTCGGTCGTCGAGGGCCAGGATCTGGGCGGCCAGGTCCGCGATGATCTCGCCCGCGACGTCTTGGCCGGGCAAGACGGTGTGCTGGGCGCCGGCAGCGGCCAGTGCGGTCTGGGCGACCTGCTCGGCGCCTCGGACACCGCGTTTACGCAGCCAGCCCTCCAGCCGGACCAGTCCGCGACGACGGATCGCCTCGGGCGATTGGAATCCGGTCAGCAAGACCAGAGCACCTTTGTGGTGGGAGTAGTCAAAGGCCCGCTCCAGCGCGGGAAAGACGCCGGTGAGCAGGTCCCGGAGCCGGTTGATCATCCGAACCCTGTCGGCCACCAGATCGGTACGGTGCCCGGTCAGCAACGCGAGCTCGGCCACGAGCTGGGCGTTGACCTGGACCGGTGCGAAATCTCTGCGCAGCCGGGAGGCCTCTGCGATCACGTAGGCGTCCTTGGCATCGGTCTTAGCCTCACCGCGGTAGCCACCAGTCATCGCGTTCACGGTGCGGCCGGGCACGTAGACCGTCGCCTGCCCATGCGCAGCCAACAGCGCCAACAACAAGGCGGCGTTGGCGCCGTTGATGTCGACCGCCCACAACACCTCCTCCGCCAGGTCGAGCGCGTCGGCGATCGCGTCGAGGATCTCGGCCTCGTCGTTGACGATCTTGCGCGACCACACCTGTCGGCCTGTCTCCTCGGTGGCGACCGCCCAGTGATGCGCCTTGCCGACATCGATCCCGACCCACACCTGGGACCTGTTGGGTTCCACGTTCCGATGCTCCTCACCTTCGCGACCTGCGTACCTATGGCTATGGCCCGTGGAACACCCCGCCGACATCTCCGTAAACAGCGACCAGAACGCGCATCTCAATCAGCAGTCAGGGCGCCCCGTGGAACCGGGCGGCCACTCCTCGGGAGCGATCAAACGCAAGACACCATCAGCCACACCCGGCCCCACCGGGCCGCCTAACAACTTACGGAGACCCCATGATCACCGTTGAGAACACCGGAAACCGCCGGCTCAGCCCCGAGGAGCTGGAGGCGTTCGGCGCCGAGATGGACGCCATCCGCCAGCGGATCGTCGCCGACCTGGGCGAGAAGGACTCGGCGTACATCTACGACATCATCAAGAAGCAGCGCGCCTTCGAGCTCGCCGGCCGCGCTCTCTTCTACCTGCCCGTCATCGGTTGGGTCCCGGCCGTCGCCTGTCTGTCGATCTCCAAGATCCTCGACAACATGGAGATCGGGCACAACGTCATGCACGGCCAGTACGACTGGATGGGCGACCCCGACCTCAACTCGCGCATGTTCGAGTGGGACAACGTCTGCCCCTCCGACCAGTGGAAGTACTCCCACAACTACATCCACCACACCTTCACCAACGTCCTCGGCAAGGACCGCGACATCGGCTACGGCATCCTGCGGATGGACGAGGACCAGAAGTGGCACCCCTACTTCCTGGGCAACCCGGTGTACGCCTTTCTGTTGATGGTCTTCTTCGAGTGGGGTGTCGCGCTGCACGACCTCGAGGTCGAGAACCTGGTCGCCGGCAAGCGCAAGATGTCGGACAACGCCGAGCTGCACCGCGGCCTGATGAAGAAGGTCAAGCGCCAGGCGCTGAAGGACTACGTCCTGTTCCCGCTGCTCTCCGGTCCTCTGGCGCCGTTGACGTTCCTCGGTAACGCCACCGCGAACCTCGTACGCAACATCTGGGCGTTCAACATCATCTTCTGCGGCCACTTCCCGGCCGGCGTCGCCTCCTTCTCGCAGGAGGAGTGCGAGGACGAGACCCAGGGTCACTGGTACTACCGTCAGCTCCTCGGCTCCGCCAACATCACCGGCGGGCGCATCTTCCACATCATGTCCGGGAACCTGTCCCACCAGATCGAGCACCACCTCTTCCCCGATCTCCCGGCGCGCCGCTACCCGGAGATCGCCGAGGAGGTCCGCGAGATCTGCGAGCGCTACGACCTGGCCTACAACACCGGCCCGCTGCACCAGCAGCTGTGGGGCGTCTTCAAGAAGATCTGCAAGTACGCCCTCCCCGACCGCAAGAAGCCGGCCTCCGTCGGTGTCGAGAGCACTCCGGCGCTCGCTACCGAGGTGGCGGCATGACGCCTGACCAGCCACAATGGGTTGTCATGGAGCCCGAGCTGAGCAAGAACGAGATCCGCAAGGATGTCGCGCAGAGCGCCGTCGAGGTCACCGCGACCACGGTCGGCCAGGTCACCATGATCATCACCGGCGCCGTGCGCGACGTGGCCGGCGCCATCGGCGGCCTCGCCACCGAGCTCTTCGAGCTCCGCGCGGCCGCCAAGCGTGCCGAGAAGGACCTCGCCGAATAGGTAGTTCTGCCGGCCGAGAAGTCAGCTGCGCCGGTCGAGTTGGCACGTAC
>JALZDD010000537.1 GCA_030862715.1 Actinomycetota bacterium
CGTCGCGCAGGAACTCAACGGCCGACCACGCAAAACGCTCGACTGGGACAACCCAGCCGAGCGTTTGCGTGATCTACTGACGACCACTTAGGTCATCAGGTGTTGCGAGGACCCCTAGATTCCGCCGATCAGGTCGCGGGCCGTACGTCATTCGAGAGCTCGAGGACTACACCGTCGACTCGCTCCAGGCCAGCTGGATGACCTCGATACCGCGGTCGCGGGTGACGAGGCGCCCACGACCCGGGAGGGTCGGGACCGGCTTCAGATTGCCGATGAGTGGGCCCTCGTCCGGGTTGCCGGAGAGCAGCAGGCCCGGCATCGCCAGGTCACGCATCGACTGGATGACCGACTCGTAGAGGGAGCGCGACGCGCCACCCGAGCGGCGGGCGAGGATGACGTGCAGTCCGACGTCGCCGGCCTGGGCCATCAGCGGCTGCAACGGAGCCAGGGGCGAGCCCTGCTGTGTCGAGACGAGGTCATAGTCGTCGACGAGCACGAACAGCTCCGCGCCGGACCACCACGACCGGCTGCGCAGCTCCTCGGGCGTGACGTCCGGGCCCGGGATCCGCTTGGTCAGGTACGCCGCCAGGTCGTTCAGCGTCGGGTTCGCCTGTGTCGCCGAGGTGAGGTAGCCGACCAGGTAGTCCTCGGGGATCTCGCCGAGCAGCGACCGCCGGTAGTCGACCACCGCGATCTGCGCCTCCTTGGGCGTGTGCGTCCGCATGATCTCGCGGGCGATGCTGCGCAGCATCGAGGACTTGCCGGACTGGCCGTCGCCGAAGACGAGCAGGTGAGGCTCGGTGTCGGGGTTGAGGCCGACCGGGGCCAGCTCCTTCTCGTTGATGCCCAGAAGCAGTCGCTTGCCGGGCTTCTCCTCGGTGACGCCGGCCTGCTCGCGGACCCGTTCGATCGTGATCCGCTCCGGCAGCAGCCGCAGCTTCGGTCCGGCAGGACCCTGCCAGGCCGCGGAGACGCGGGAGATCAGGTCGTCGACGCCATCGCCCAGCGTCGCCGCGGAGCCGTCGCCGTCCATGCGGGGCAGGGCGCTGAGGAAGTGGAGCTTCTCCTTCACGATGCCTCGACCCGGACGCCCGGTCGGGACCAGGGCGGCGAGCTTGCGGTCGAGCTCGGAGTCCATCGGGTCGCCCAGACGCAGCTCGAGCTTGGTGCCGAAGATGTCGCGCATCGAGGAGCGGAACTCGGCCCAGCGACCGGCCGCCGCGACGATGTGGACACCGAAGGTCAGGCCACGCGGAGCGATCTCCTGGATGGCGTACTCGAGGTCGTCGAAGTCGGCGCGCAGCGTGCCCCACCCGTCGATGACGAGGAAGACGTCGCCCCAGCCGTCGTCGGCCTGGCCGCGAGCACGACGGGTGCGGTAGGTCTCGATCGAGTCGATGCCCTGTGCCCGGAAGTAGGCCTCGCGGCGGTCGATGATGCCGGAGATCTCGGCCAGGACGCGGCGTACGACGTCCGGCTCGGACCGAGTGCCGACACCGGAGACGTGCGGGAGCTTGGCCAGCGGTGCGAACGTGCCGCCACCGAAGTCGAGCACGAAGAACTGCACCTCCTGCGGCGTCATCGTCAGCGACATCGAGGTGACGATGGTGCGGAGCGTGGTCGACTTGCCGGTGCGCGGGGCACCGATGACCGCGACGTGACCGGCGGCCCCTCGCAGGTCGACGGTGAGCGTGTCACGCAGCTGCTCACGCGGCTTGTCGACGATGCCGAGCGGCACGACCAGCCCGCCGAGCCGCTTCCAGGCCGGCGAGTGCAGGCCGAGCTCGGGCGAGGTGGTCAGATCGGGCATCAGCGTGTCGAGCGTGTCGGGGATGTCGAGCGGCGGCAGCCAGACCTGGTGGGCCGGGGTGCCGTGGCCGGTCATCCGGTCGACGGCGATGTCGAGCATCGACTTCTCGACGCCGTCCGCGCCCACGACCGGGGTGGCCGGACGCTCTTCCTCCTCGACCGGCAACGCCAGCTGCTTCACCTCGGCGATCGAGAACGGGTAGATGCCCTGCAGCTTGCCGCCCTCGTCGCGGCGGACCCGTGACCCCGCGGCCGGCGGGCCGGAGACGTACGCAGCCCGGAACCGCTGCATGTTGGTCGGGTCGGGCTTCAGGTAACCGAGGCCGGGGATCGCCGGGAGCTCGTAGGCGTCCGGCACACCCAGCACGGTCCGCGACTCCTGCGCGGAGAACGTGCGCAGACCGACGCGGTAGGAGAGGTGCGAGTCGAGCCCGCGCAGGCGGCCCTCCTCGAGGCGCTGCGAGGCGAGCAGCAGGTGGATGCCGAGCGATCGGCCCAGACGACCGATCGCGACGAACAGGTCGATGAACTCGGGCTTGGCCGAGAGCATCTCGGAGAACTCGTCGACCACGATGAACAGCGACGGCAGCGGATCCATCGACGGGTCCTGCGTACGGGCCTTCTCGTAGTCCTTCAGCGAGGAGAAGTTGCCGGCCTCGCGCAGGAGCTCCTGGCGGCGGGTCATCTCACCGGAGAGCGCGTCCTGCATACGGTCGACCAGGGTGAGCTCGCCCTCCAGGTTGGTGATCACCGCGGAGACGTGCGGCATGCCCGCCATGCCGGCGAAGGTCGCACCACCCTTGAAGTCGACCAGCACCAGGTTGAGGACCTCCGGCGGGTGGGTGAGCACCAGACCGAGGACGAGGGTGCGGAGGAACTCCGACTTACCGGAACCGGTCGCGCCGATGACGAGGCCGTGCGGCCCCATACCCTGCTGCGCCGACTCCTTGATGTCCATGTAGATCTGCTGGCCGGCCTCGCCGACACCGACCGGCACGCGCAGCCGGTCGCGGTTGGCGCGGGGACGCCAGGCGACGTCCGGGTCGAAGGAGCGTACGTCGCCCAGACCGAGCAGCGCCATGTAGTCCTTCGGGGCCGCGATCTCGGTGTCCTGCGGGGTCTCGGCGGCCGCGTCGGAACCCTCCGGAGCCACGGTGTAGAGCGCGGTCAGGCGCCGGGCGTAGGCCTCGGCGTCGGCCATGGTCATCTGGTCCACGCGCAGACGGACCGGGTCCATGCGTACGCGCACCTGGTAGCCGGCGACCGTGTTGTTCTCGTCGGGCTCCTCGTCGTCGATCAGGAACCGCACCCGGCTGGAGTCGAACAGCTCGTCCCAGTGGGTCGGCAGGTCGATGACGGTGGCGCCCTGGATGCCGTCGTCCGGGAGCACGTGGTTGCCCGGCGGGACGGAGCCGCCGTCGACGATGACCACGACCTGGGGCGAGGGGATCCGGTCGTCGGTGCCCCAGCGGGCACGCTCGCCGACCTCGGTCGGGAGAAGGGCGCCGAGGTCGTTGATGTTGGTGACCACCATGCGGCGCGGCCCGACGGCGTCGACCTCGCGGCCGCTCTGCGCGTGCGGGAGCCACTTGACCCAGTCCCACTCGGCCAGGTTGCGCTCGGAGGTGAGCACGGCGACGATGAGCTGCTCTGGCGAGTGGAAGGCCGTCATCCCGCAGATCAGGGCGCGGGCCAGCGCGCGGGCCTGGTCCTCGTTGCCGCAGATCTCCATCTTGTCGAAGCCGCGCAGGTTGGTCGCGGCCGGCAGGTCGGGCTGGACCCGGTGGACCGTCAGCAACCGGTGCAGCGCGCTCGCCGAGGCCGGGTCGACCTGGTCGATCGGGGTCTGCTGGGGCGGCACCAGGGTCAGGGCCAGGGGCTGGTGCGCGACGCCGTAGCGGACGTCGAGAAAGCGCTTGTGGGTGTTCGAGCGCTCCCACAGCCGGCTGCGCTCCTCGGCGATCGCCGGCAGCGAGGACGGCGCGGGGTAGTGCCAGGTCAGCGCCTTGCGCTGCTGCTCACCGGCCTTGCGCGCCGACTGCCGAGCACCGGCCAGGTAGCGCAAATAGTCGGTGCGCTGCCCGCCGACCTGCTTCTGCTTCTGCTTCCGCTGACGGTCGATCTGCACGAAGATGAAGCCGAGGGTCGCGAAGAGGAACATGCCGGCAGCGATGTAGCGCTGGATCGGCGGGGAACCGCCCGCGCCGGACTGCATCGTCGCGATGAGCACGATCGACCCGAGACCACCGAGCATCGGGATGGCGTTCATCAGGATGCCGCCGACACCCTCGCCCTCTTCGATAGCCGGCGGAGCATTCAGAGCCAGCTCCCCCTCAGGGACCTCCGGCTCCTCGGTGCGGGTACCGCTGGCTGTCGCAGCGATGGTCACGTGTCCCCCTGAGACTGGTTCAGTGCCCCGCGGGCCCGGATGCCGCAGGTGGTCAGGATCTTAGAGTGCCCGCTACCCGGCTACTACCCTTAACCGTGCCGGTCGGGTAAAACGGGCGGTGGAGCTTCCGATGTGGAACTCTGTCACAGGGTCATCACGCATCCGGGAGGTGTCATGCCCACTCAGACGGCCGATGCCGTAGAGCCGGCGCTCGCAGCAGGCGGCCTGGCGGTCACGGTCCACGGCACCGCCGGAGTGGTCGACATCGTCGTTCCGTCCGATGCGCACGCCTCGGACCTGGCTCGGGAGTACGCCACCGCCGTCGGTCTTCCCGCGGCTCCGGTGCTGCGGGACCGCCGTGGCGAGGTGATCCAGCCGGACGCATCGCTCGCCTCACGCGGCATCACCTCAGGCGCCCTGCTCGCCGCCGACTCGCCGCCGACGCAGGCCTATGCGCGGCGTGAGGTCGTCGAGACGGCCGCTCCGGTCCAGGCGGGCAGCTTCTCGTTCTACTGGGTCGGTCTGGCCACTCTCCTGGCAGTCGGCGCGGCCGGGTTCGGCGCCCAGGCCGACGGCTGGCAGCGACTGACCATCGCCGCTCTGCTCGCGCTGGGCGCGTTGATCGGCATCATCCCCGCAGGGCCGTACGCAGCACGCCGAGCGATCGCCGCCCCGGCCTTCGCCGCCGGCGCTGCCTTCGTCATCACCGTCGACCCGGCGCCCGAGACGCTGCCGATGGCGGTCGGCGTGGCCGGGTTGAGCGCCGCGGTCGTCGCGACCGTCTCCCGGTCCCTCGTCGACACCGTCGATGCCGCACTGAAGATCTGGACCGCGACCGGCGTCACCGTCTTCGTGGTGACCGCGCTGTGCGCCCTACTCGGCACCTCGCCGCAGGTGCCGTGGTCGATCCTGTTCGCCGCTGCCGCGCTGGCGGCGCGGATCGTCCCGTCGTACGCCGTCGACGTCCCGGACTCCTATCTCCTCGATGTCTCCAAGCTGTCGGTCACCGCCTGGTCGGCACGAGCCAAGACGACCTCCGGCAAGGCGACGGTCCCGATCGACGATGTCACCGAGGTGGCCGAGCGCGGCGCCCGCACGCTGGCTGCGGCCTCCTGGGCCGTTCTCGCCGTGGTCGCGGTGAGCGGACCGGCGCTGGTGGCGACCGCGACGGACGACGTGGACCGGATCGGTGGCTGGCTGATCACACTGGCCGGTGCCTTCGTCATCCTGCTCTCGGCGCGCAGCTACCGCTACTGGCTGCCGCGTGGCGTACTCCGGGTTGCCGGGGTTATTGCGCTGGTGGTCGGGGTCCGTGCCTTCGTAGGCTGGGCCGACCCGGAGCTGGTCTCCTGGTTCGGTCTGGGAGCCGTGGTGATCGGGTTCGCCGTCATCATCGCGGCGATCGCGACCGGCCGGGGCTGGCGCTCGGCGAAGTGGGCGTCTCGGGCCGACTGGGCGGAGTCGCTGTGCGGTGCCGCCGTCATCGCTTCGTTCGTGGTTTCCTCAGGGTTCTTCCGACACCTGTGGGAATCGGGTTTCAATGGCTAGGCAGCAGGGCTGAAAAAGTTCAGAGATTTGTGTTTAGAACTCCGGAGACGGGGTAAGAACACATTGTCCGGACCTCGGGGGAGCCCATCGGGAGCCGGGCTCCAACAGGTATCTAACCTAGGAAAGCCGGTTCCGCCGGTGGAAGGACAGCACCATGAGCAGTGAGATCAAGCAAGGCCAGGCGATCAACACCGCCGTCAACTTCATCAACGAGACCAAGGCCAAGCTGCAGAGCGTCAACAGCCGCACCGTCTCGGAGGCCCAGGCGGAGGGCGCATCGGGCTGGAAGGGTGCCGGCGGCACCTCGTTCCAGCAGCTGATGAACACCTACAACGAGAAGTCGCGCGAGATCACCAACGCGCTCGACGAGCTCACCGCGGGTCTCGAGAACGCCCGCAAGGTCGGTAGCCAGGCCGACGAGGATGTTGCCGGGCAGTCCAGCTCCGTCACCTCCAGCATGGACAGCATCTCCTACAAGATGGGTGGCTGACCACCCGGTCAGGCCGCATTTCAAGCACAGGACTGGAAGGAACTGACATGGGTGAAGAGATTGTCGTAAACCACGGGAAGATGGGCTCCATCACCGACGTCCTGCTCAAGGGCATTGCGGACATGGACCGCGAGCTCGACGAGCTCGAGCGCCACATCATCGGCCTCCAGGAGAACTTCACCGGTGAGGCGGCCACCGCCTACAACCGGGCGCAGGCCAAGTGGAACCAGAGCATCCGCGAGCTCGGCATGGCTCTGGACCGAGGCAGCAAGTTCGTCAACGAGGCCAACGCCAACATGCACGACGCGGACCGTCGCGGTGCCGGCGGCTTCGGCGGCTGAGTTCTTCAGCACACAGGCAACACGAGGGGATCGGTGCGGGGCACCGGTCCCCTCGGTGTTCGGCCCCGTGTACGACAGCCAGCCTGCTACGCGCCGCGATACACGCACGCTGGCGGCGTTGCCGCTTCTCCACGGTCAACCAGACCGCCTTCGAAGCTGCGCCTTGCCATCGCACGCGTCTCGCGCCGCTCGCGACGGCGTTCTGTCGTACACGGGGCCGTTGTTTTATGGCAAAGTCAGCGCTGATGTTCGCTGTCTGATTCAGCGGGCGCGATGTAGGTCTAACTCTCGGGACATTCGGTCGGTTCGTCTCGGGCACAGGCACGACGCGAGGAGTTCGTGAAATGACGCAGGCGCAGGTGGCGCCCACTGGGCTGGTCCGAGTCACAGTCGCCTCCGGCACCCGCCGGATGGATCTGGTGCTGCCGGGCTCGGTGCCGGTGGCGGAGCTCGTGCCTGAGCTTGCGCGAAGCGTCGGGTTGCTCGACCCGCAGACGGCGTACGCCGGCTACCGCGTCGTGCTCGCCGACGGCCGCAAGCTCACCGGTGACCTCGGTCTGATCCCGCAGGGCGTCGAGGACGGTGGCGTGCTCACGGTGAGCGCCGGGATCGACGACAAGCCGCCGCGGGTCTACGACGACGTCGTCGAGGCGATGACCGATGTCGTCGAGAGCGAGATGGCCCCCTGGAAGCCCGAGGCAGGACGACGTACGTCTCTGCTGGCCGCCGCGCTGCTGCTGCTTCTCGGTGCCGGGGCGCTGTGGACGCAGGCTCCGTCGATGCTCGCCGGCGTCGCTGCCGGGGTGATCGGTCTCGTCCTCGCCGGAGGCGCGATCGTGCTCTCCCGCCTCGAGGCCGAGAACGACGCCGCGATCGCCGCGGTGTGGATCGGTGAGGTCTACGGTGCCGTCGCCGGCTTCCTGATCGGCGCGGCCTCGCTCGGCCCCGATGGTGGCGTGGGGATGCCGCTGGCCTTCGCTGGCGCGGGCGCGATGCTCGCCGCCGCGATCGGCTTCCTCGGCCTGGGTGAGGCCCGGATGCTGGCGATGCCGGGTGCGCTCGTCGGTGGCGTCTTCCTGGTGGCCGGCATGCTGCTGAGCGCGACCGGCTGGAAGGCCGGTGTGGTGCTCGGGATCGTGCTGGTGGTCGTGGTGCTGGCCGGCAGCTTCTTCCCGTGGCTCGCGCTTAGCACGACCAAGACAGACGTACCCCAGCTCTACTCCGACGAGGACATCAACCTCGACCCGGACGAGATCCGTGCCGACCAGGTCAGGGTCGACGCCAAGGTCGCCCACGAGATCCTGGTCGCGATCTCCCTCTCTGTCGGCGTCCTGGTCGTGCTGACCTCGCCGTTCGTGGTGCGGCTCGGGCTCTTCGGCACGCTGCTGGCTCTCGCCGCGTGTGTCGTGCTGATGCTGCGCACTCGCCAGTACCGGACCGGGTCGGAGGTGCTCGTCGGGCTGGTCTCCGGGATCGCCGGCCTGCTCGCGATCGGCGCCGCGCTGCTGGTCTACCACGAGTCGTGGCGGCCGACGACCGCCGTCGTGCTGGCGGCTGCGGGTGGCGTACTCCTGGTCCTGACGCTGGTCCCCGACGTCGGGTCGATCCGTCGTGGTCGCCTGGCCGATGTCGCGGAGACCGCCTGCCTGCTCGCGATGCTGCCGCTGATGGTGCTCGCCTCGGGCCTGTTCGGTGCCGCGGTGGCTGGTTTCTGATGGCCAGCAAGAAGGACCTCGTAGAGGCCCATGCCTTCAGCCGCCGCCGGCTCGTCTCCGCGTTCCTCTCCGGCGCCCCAGGTGGACGCGAGGTGGAGCCGGCCCGCCCGGGCCGCTCGGTCTTCGGTGGCGTCGTGCTCGCGGTGCTGCTCATCGCCGGCGGCGCGGTCGCCCACTTCCTCGCTCCACGGCCCGCGACAGGCTGGGCAGACCAGCCTGGCCTGATCGTGACCAAGGGCGGGGCGCGGTACGTCGTCACCGGCCCCGAGAACGACAGGGAGCTGCACCCGGTCGTCAACCTGGCCAGCGCGCAGCTCATCCTCGGTCTCGACCTGGAGAAGAAGTCCAAGGTCATCGACCAGGAGGAGATCGACAAGGAGTTCCCGCAGGCGACGATCGGCCTCTCCGGTCCTAAGGTCCCCGAGGAACTGCCGCTGACGTCCGACTTCATCAACACCGGCTGGACCGCGTGTACCGCCAACGGGGCCGGTACGTTCCTGAACATCTCCGCGGACCCCGACGTGAAGGCGGCCACCGACACCGGCTTCATGGTGCAGACGGAGGAGGGCAACTACCTCATCGCTGAGTATCGGACGGATGAGGGCTACACCCAGGCCTACAGCTACAAGATCGACGGCGATCAGGAGACATACGCCGACCGTGTCTTCAACGATTCGCCGCCGACGCTCAAGGTCCCACAGGCGTGGGTCAACCTGTTCCCCACTGGCTCCCCGCTGGGGGCGGAGGCGTTCGGAAGCGCCTACTCGAAGTTCGGCCAAGCGGTGGCCGGCGAGGACTATCCGATCGGGACCAAGGGCATCTTCGACACCAAGAACTACCTGCTGACGGAGAGTGGCTGGATCCGCATCAGTGACTTCACCGCTGAGGTGTACGACACCGCCCTGCAGGCAGCGGGCAAATCGGTCAACACCCAGTCATTGGACAGCGGCCCCCAGATCAACGGCGAGGAGCCGGAGACCTCGTGGCCGTCCTCGACCCTCGAACCCGGCACCGGCAGTGCCTGCGCCAAACTCGAGACCGAGGACAAGACGACGGTGCGGCTTGGTGTCGAACCGGGTGAGACTGCCTGGCCGGCGGCGGAGCCTCCTGCGGCGAGCGACTTCACCTCGGCCCGGGTCGATCCCGGCAAGGGCGCCTTCGTCTACGGCGCCAACGGCGAGGACCTCCAGAAACAGAGCGCTACGCCCTATCTGATCGACGCCCGTGGCACGGTAAACACCCTCGACGGTCCGGTCACCGTGGCGCGGCTCGGCCTGACGACCGACTCGGGCCCGATTGTGCCGGGCACGTGGCTGCGACTGCTGCCCGGCGGGGCGCCTTTGTCCTATGAGCTGGCACTGTGCCCGCCGAACACCGAAGAGGTTCAGGAGGGCACGTGCGTGGCCCAGTGACCCTGGTGCGTAGCGGTATTGCGCTCGCCGCCGTCCTCGGTGGGCTGACCCTGATGGGTAGCCCGAGCCCCGCGTACGCAGCGGAGGAACGGGCGCTCTGCAAGGCGTACGAGAAGAACACGGGCGGTGGCGCACCGCAGAAGGCCGAGACCCAGACGGCGCCTGTGCCGGAGGCGGTGGCTCCGTTCGCGATCATGCGGATCGCCGAGGCGCAGAAGGTGAGCAAGCAGGGTCAGGGGATCCGGGTCGCGGTGGTCGACTCCGGTTACAGCCGCAGCGCGCAGGACTATCACGGCACTGTGGCAGCCGGCCTGATCTCCCAGATCGCGCCCAAGGCGAAGCTCAGCGACCACCCGGTCCTCAAGGTCGGTCAGGAGAAGTCGACGGTCGACGCCAAGCAGATGGTTGCCGAGCTCAACTCGCTTGCCAAGGGCAACGCGAAAGGGCTGATCGTTGACATCGGTCTCCCGGCGACGCAGGACGCGTCGGGGCTCGACACGGCGGTCGACACGCTCATCAAGAAGGGGGCCATCGTGGTGATGGCCTCGGACTGGTCCGGCATCACCACCGACACCGACCGGGACATCGCCCCCAAGGTCTTCCCCAATGCCAACGACTCGGTGGTGACGGTCAGTGCGTCTGGCACCTCGGCCTCGGACCCCGACTTCACCGTGCTGCCCAACTCCAACACCGACGTCGCTGCCCCGACGTACGGTGCCCCGTCGACGACGCTCTTCGGCCAGCCGTGCTGGGTCGACTCGATCTCGACCTCGTTCGCCTCCGCAGAGGTCTCGGCGGTGCTCGCTCTGATCTGGTCGACCAACTCGGGCTGGAGCGCCAGCCAGGTCATCGATCGCCTCTACAGCACCACGTCAGGCCGTGAGGGCCAGGGTGGCCGCTTCTGGGGTGCGGGTGTGGTGAATGCGTACGACGCGCTCACCCGACCGGCGGTCGAGGAAGCCGCCAAGCCGCCTGAGGTCGATCAGGCGCCGATGGCGCGCGAGAAGGCGGATCCCCTCGCGACCGTCCGCGAGAACGCGATCTGGTGGGGCATCGCAGGCGGCGGTGCACTCGGTCTCGGGCTGGTCCTACGGCCACTGTTCTCGCGGCGCAAGAGCTCGATGTAGCGCATCAGACCGAGCGGTCGAAGGCCTCGCGTGCTGCTTCGACCTCGGGCAGTGTCGTGGTCGTCCAGTGGTAGAGCCGGTCGATGAGGTCCTGCAGGGTGCTGCCCAGCGGGGTGATGCGGTATTCCACCGCGACCGGGCGAGTGCTCAGCACGACGCGTTCGACCATGCCGTTGCGCTCCAGGCGGCGTAGCGCGGTGGTGAGTGACTTCTGGGTCACTGCCGGGATCGCCTGACGCAGCTCGTTGAAGCGGCGTGGCCGCTCGCAGAGTGTGTCGAGCACCTGGAGCGACCACTTGTCGAGGAGCTGGTCGAGGAGCTCGCGATGCTCCTGGGTCAGGCGCAGCGGGCCCGGGGTATCCGGCATGACACCTAGTCTCGTTGAAGTGTCCTCTGGATACCAAGTACACATGAGAAACCTTGACCCTCGAAAGGAATCTCATCGTGTCCGTCGATCTGCTCACCCCTGAAGGCATGTTCCAGCCCGTGCCCTACCACCACGTCTCCGTCGCCACCGGCACCCGCCACATCCATGTCGCCGGACAGATCGCCCGGGACGAGCTCGGTCGTGGCGTCGCCCCTGGCGACCTCGCCGGCCAGCTCGCCCATGCCCTCCGCAACGCCGCCCGCGGCCTGGCCGGCGCCGGCGCGACCTTCGCCGACGTCGTACGCCTCCGGTTCTTCGTCACCGGGTGGACCCCGGACAAGTACGACGCGTTCGTCGCCGGGCTCGAGAGCGTCATTGAAGAGCTCGGCATCCCGCAACCGCTGCCGCCGTTGTCCGCGATCGGCGTGGACTACCTGTTCGAGCCCGATGTGCTCGTAGAGGTCGAGGCGTACGCCGTGTTGGACTGAGTCGATCGGGAAATGAAGAACGCCGATCCGGAGCTTGCGCTGTCCGGATCGGCGTTCTTGCAGGTGAACCTGGGTTTCCTGCTGGCGGATCTGGGGGGATTCGAACCCCCGAGGGCGTTAACCCAACACGGATTCCAGCCGTGCGCCATAGGCCACTAGGCGACAGATCCGTGAGGGATCCTACGCGGCTCCGTGATCATGGGGGAAATCGGCGGAGGGCCCGCGGGTGTGCTTTGGGATCGGCGAGCGGACTCGTCTAGACTCTTCCGCAACCCCCCATGTGGCGACATCTTGTCGAACCTCCCCAGGGCCGGAAGGCAGCAAGGATAAGCGAGCTCTGTTGGGTACGTGGGGGGCCTTTTCTATTTCCTGACAGCCTGCCCTGCGCGGTCGCAAACTGTCGGTGCGGACGGATAGGGTCTATCGGGTGGACGCACCGTTAGCTCTCTACCGCCGCTACCGGCCGGAGACGTTTGCCGAGGTCATCGGCCAAGATCACGTCACCGGCCCGCTGCGCAATGCGCTCGCGGGCAACCGGGTCAATCATGCGTACCTCTTCTCCGGGCCACGTGGGTGCGGAAAGACGACCTCGGCGCGGATCCTGGCGCGGGCGCTGAACTGCGAGAAGGCGCCGATCGCGGATCCGTGCGGGGAGTGCGAGTCGTGCCGGGACCTGGCGCGCGGCGGGCCCGGCAGCATCGACGTGATCGAGATCGACGCGGCGTCGCACGGTGGTGTGGACGATGCCCGTGACCTGCGTGAGAAGGCGTTCTTCGCGCCGGTGAAGAGCCGCTACAAGGTCTACATCATCGACGAGGCCCACATGGTCTCCACGCAGGGCTTCAACGCGCTTCTGAAGCTCGTCGAGGAACCGCCGGAGCACCTTCGTTTCATCTTCGCCACCACCGAGCCGGAGAAGGTCATCCCAACCATCCGGTCCCGCACCCACCACTACCCGTTCCGCCTGATCCCGCCCCGGCTGATGGCGTCGTACCTCGCCGAGCTCTGCGCCAAGGAGGAGGTGAGGATCGAAGCGGCCGCGCTTCCGCTCGTCGTGCGCGCCGGAGGCGGCTCGGCTCGGGACACCCTCTCGGTGCTCGACCAGCTGATCGGCGGGGCCGGGCCGGAGGGCGTCACCCACGCCCTGGCTGCCGGACTCCTCGGCTACACCCCCGACGCGCTGCTCGACGAGGTCGTGGACGCGTTCGCCGCGAACGACGGAGCGGCGGTGTTCGGCGTGGTCGACAAGGTGATCGAGACCGGGCAGGACCCGCGCCACTTCACCGAGGACCTGCTGCGCAGGCTGCGCGACCTCGTGGTGGTCAAGGCGGTCCCGGGCGCGGTTGCCTCTGGCCTCATCGACATCTCCGAGGACCAGGGCGAGCGGCTGACCGCGCAAGCCGCCCGGTTCGGGAGCGCTGAGCTGAGCAGGGCAGCCGACCTGCTCGCGACCGGCCTGACCGAGATGCGGGGCGCCACCGCCCCCCGGCTGCTGCTGGAGCTGATCTGCGCCCGGGTGCTGCTCCCCGGCGCCGACGACGGCACCGACGGCCTGGCCGCGCGCCTGGAGCGGGT
>JALZDD010000548.1 GCA_030862715.1 Actinomycetota bacterium
CGTACGACGTCGGGATCCACCCCGGGCGGGTCGCCCGCCTTGACGAGACCGAGCACGGCGTGAGCGTCCTCCTGGAGGACGGCGAGCGGCTCACCGGCCGGATCGCGATCGTCGCCACCGGCGTCACTGACGAGCTTCCCGACATCCCCGGCCTGGCCGAGCGCTGGGGCGCCAGCGTCCTGCATTGCCCCTACTGCCACGGCTGGGAGGTGCGCGACCGGCGGATCGGGGTCCTGACCACCTCGCCGCTCGGGATGCACCAGGCGCAGCTCCTCCGGCAGTGGAGCGACGACGTCGTCGTCTTCACCGCTGGGCTCGGCCCGCTCGAGGAGACCGACGAGCAGCGGCTGCTGTCGCGCGGGATCACCCTCGTGACCTCGCCGGTCACCGAGGTCCTCGGCGAGGGCGACGAGGTCACCGCGGTGCGCACCGCGGACGGGCTGACCACCGAGGTCGGCGCCATCTTCACCGCAGGCACCCTTCGCCCTCACGACGGCTTCCTGACCCACCTCGGCCTCGAGCGTGCCGACTCACCGGTCGGCAGCTTCCTCGCCGTCGACGCGACCGGCAAGACCAGCAGCGACCGGATCTGGGCGGTCGGCAACGTCTCCAACCCGATGGCCAACGTCCCGATCAGCATGAGCGCCGGCACCATGGCCGGCAGCGTCGTGAACATGGCCCTGGTGACCGACGACTTCGACCGCGCCCAGGCCGGGCCTGCTGCGGTGGACTTCTGGCAGGAGAGGTACGCCGGCAGCGACCGGATCTGGTCCGGCAAGGTCAACGCGGTGCTCGGTGACATCGCCGCCGGCCTCGAGCCCGGGACGGCGCTCGACCTGGGCTCCGGAGAGGGTGGCGACGTGATCTGGCTGGCGCAGCAGGGCTGGCGAGCCACCGGCATCGACATCTCCGAGAACGCAGCGGCCCGCGGCCGCGAGGCCGCGCGGGCTGCCGGGCTGACCGAGGAGCAGGCGAGGTTCGTTGTCTCCGATCTCTCCTCGCTCTCTGACCTCGACGGGAGCTACGACCTGGTCACCGCCAGCTTCTTCCACTCCCCCGTCGAGCTGCCGCGCACCGACATCCTGCGCCGCGCGGCCGAGCTGGTGAGCCCGGGCGGACACCTCTTGGTCACCTCCCACGCCGCCGCACCGCCGTGGGCCGACGCCGCCGCGCACGAGCACCACTTCCTCGACGCCAAGGAGGAGCTGGCCGAGCTCGACCTGTCCGAGGAGAGCTGGGAGACGGTCGTCCTCGAGCACCGGCACCGTCCCGTGACCACCCCGTCCGGCGAGGAATCCACCCTCGAGGACGCCGTGGTTCTGCTCCGTCGCCGCTGACCACGACCCGCGATCCCGGGGCATTTTCCCGCCATGGCGGGAAAATGCCGCCCCAACTCGGGCAACACCCTCGCAGAATCCCGCCATGGCGGGATTCTGCCCCGCCACTAGGGACAGCGTCGGGGAGCCGTCAGCCAGCCGCGCCGCAACTCTCGGTGAGGAACTCGCCGAGGCGCTCGTAGGCGAGGTTCTGGGCCTCGCTGCGCTCCAGCGGGTCCTCACCGCGGCCGGTGCGGAGGGCGTCCTCGATCATCATCCGCACGCCCTCGACAGCGGCCGCCGGTGTGCCTTCGGGGACGCCCATCGACTGCAGGCTCGTCGCCGCCAGGCCGAGCGCGGTCTCGTTCTCGTCGTTCGGAGTGGACATCTGGGTCGCGTGGGCGTTCGCCATGGTCTGTACGGCACCGCAGAACTCCTCCAGGGACGCAACCGGCCCGGCGGCGACCGGTTCCGAGGGGGCAGAGGCCGCCGGAGCGTCTCCGCCGCCGAGGTCGCGGGTGAGCACCACGACGCCGATCGCGACCGCGATGAGCACGCCGATGATCAGCGCCCGCGGCGGGTGCGGGAGCCGGTCGCGCCACGTCGGCTCACGCTGCAGCTCGGCCCGGCGGGCGGGGTTGCCGGAGCGTCGCGGGTCACCCATCGGTGCTCACTGGTAGGTGTTGGCCGGCGCCTCGCGCGGCTCGACGGAGGCGGCCTCGATGGCCGTCTCCGACTTGCCGCCCGGCGCGGTGCCCTCGACCCAGCGACCGGTGACCGCGACCCAGGAGTCGCGCTCGGGGGCGTCATCGTAGTCCTCCACCCGCACCCGCGAGGCGCTCGCGTCGGCGGCGCAGCAGGCGATGGCGATGCGGGTGACGTACCAGTTGCCGTTCTCGTCGGTGCTGACGAAGCCGGTGAGGCGTACGTCGCGGTCCTTGATCGTCTCGCCGTCCTCGACCCCGGCGCGCCACATGAACTCGGCGACCTCGACGTCGACCGGACCATCGGAGGCGGGCAGCGGCAGGATCTCGGCATCGGGGGCAGCCGCGACCGGGTCGTCGGCACGTCGCTCGGCGAGGTAGGCGCCCAGGGACGGCGGGCTGGCGACGAAGACGATCACGCCCGGCACCATCGCCAGCCAGGTCATCACCGGGACCTTGTGGCCGTGGTCATGACCGTCGTGGTCGTCGCCGTCCTCGCCGTCGTGGTCGTCCGGCGCGGGACGCAGCAGCATCCACACGGTCAGCCCGAGCAGCACCACGCCGGTGGCGACCAGCGGCCACTTCATCCAGCCGGTGACGTACCTCAGATAGCCGTCGCCGAGCGAGAGCCGCAGCAGGACGGCGCCGAGGAAGCCGACGACCAAGGCCTGAGTAGTACGTGTCACAGCAGCCACCATCCGATGCCGACGGCGGAGGCGACCGCCGTGATGATCACCAAGGGTACGAAGCGAAGCGCGAAGCCCATGCCGAACTGGCCGGCCTCCATCGAGGCGAGCTTGATGTCCATCGCCGGGCCCACGACCAGGAAGACCAGCTTCGCGGTGTCGGAGAAGGCGGTGAACGAGGCCGCGACGAAGGCGTCGGACTCCGAGCAGAGCGCCACGATGAACGCGAACAGCGCCAGCGTGGCGATCCCCAGCACCGCCTGACCGGCGACGGTGTTGACCACCGAGCGGGGTACGAAGGTGTTGACCGCCGCGGCCAGCATGGCGCCGAGCACCAGGAAGCCGGAGGCGTGCAGGAAGTCGTGGCTGACGTTGCCGAGGAACGACCGCTCGTGGGCGTGCTGGTCGCGGCCCAGGTTGGTCAGCCGCTCGAGCAGCAGCTTGCCGCGGGCGAGCATGATCCAGCCGACCGCGACGGCAGTGATCATCGAGGCCAGGAACCTGGCCAGCACCATCACCGGCTGGCCGGGGAAGGCGACCGCGGTCGAGACGAGCACCGCCGGGTTGACCGCGGGCGCGGCCAGCATGAACGTCAGCGCCACCGCGGGCGCGACCCCACGGCGGATCAGTGAGTTGGTCACCGGCACCGCGGCGCACTCGCAGCCCGGCAGCCCGATCCCGGCGAGGCCGGCGACCGGGACGCCGAGCGCGGGGCTCTTGGGCACGATCTTGCTCAGCGCCTTCTCCGAGAGGAAGGTCGAGATGACGGCACTGAGCAGCACGCCACCGAGCAGGAACGGAGCCGACTGCACCACGATGGCGACGAAGATCGTGCCCCAGGTGTTGAACAGGTCGTGGTCCAACAGCGGCAGCAGCCAGCGCTGGGAGAGCAGGATGACGAGCAGGACGATCGCCACGACCTCTGTCTGCCCCAGCCGGAACCCAGACTTCTCGGCCGCCCGCACCGGGGTCTTCGTACTCATGGAGCGAGTGTCTAGCACAGCTCGATGACGCCTGGGTAGCGCCCCGCCGGTTCGGAATGGTTCCGGTTAGGATTTTGTAGACGTCACCAGCTGGACTTGGTGATCCCCGGCAGATGCCCCTTGTGCGCGAGCTCGCGGAACCTGATCCGGGACACCCCCGCCTTGCGCAGATAGCCCCGCGGCCGGCCGTCGACCTGGTCCCGGTTGCGCAGGCGCACAGGTGAGGAGTCGCGCGGGAGACGGGACAGGGCGCGGACGGCCTCGGCCTGCTCGGCCGAGCCCGGCTCGGCGGCGCGGATGCGCTCCTTGATCTCGGCCCGGCGGGCTGCGTACCGCTCCACGATCTCGCGACGCTTGGCCTCGGCCGCGATCTTGGACTTCTTGGCCATCAGACCTTCTCTCCTCGGGCGCGCATCTCGGCGACGACGGCGTCGATACCGCGTACGTCGATCTGCTTGATCGCGTTGGTGCTGAGCCGCAGCGTGACCTTCCGGCCCAGGCTGGGGACGTAGTAGGTCTTCTTCTGCAGGTTCACCTCCCAGCGTCGCCGGGTCGCCTTCTTGGACCAGGGGCGGTTGTTGCCGAAGCCGGGGCGGGCTCCGGTGACCTGACACGTGCGTGACATGGCTGCCTTTCGTCTTATTGGGAATCATTCCCAGTATGGCACAGGCGTCTCGTGCCCTGTCATCGACGGCCCTGCTGGACACGGGATCCATACCGATACCGACTAACATGTCGCTCATGGCACCAACCCAGCAGGTCAAGCGGCGCGCAACCAACCAGGGCGCCGCGGTGAAGGAGGCTCTCGCCGCCGAGGACACCTTCCGCAGCGC
>JALZDD010000550.1 GCA_030862715.1 Actinomycetota bacterium
CGCGTCGAGGCGGCGTACGCCGGGGCTCTGGCCGCCTTCAAGAACCCGATGCTCGACCTCCTGCACGGCCGGTTCGCGCCGTTCGTGGTGGCGGTGCTCTCGGTGACCTTCACCTCCGAGCGGGCCGTCGTGCCCGTGGTGGACGCGCACGCGGAGATCGCCGACATGCTGGACCGGCTCCGGGCCACCAGCCACGCCGAGGGCGAGGGGGGCGAGGTCATGCTCCCCGTCGGCACGGCGCGCGAGCTGTGCCGCCAGTGGGTCCGCGCCGGGTGGCTGTTGCGCCAGATCGAGGGCGAGGACGAGGTCTACCGGCTCTCCGCGCATGCCGTGGGTGCCCTGGAGATCGCCGGACGGGCGAGCGGGTCGCGGGCGCGGGTCTCGGAGTCGCGGGTCAGAACCCTCCTGGAAGCTGTCGAGCGGCTCGCCCTGGATTCCGACCCCGACGTGCTGACCCGGGTGGCGCGGCTGACCGAGGAGATCGCCGAGCGCCGCGCCGAGATCGCCCGCCTGGACCGTACTGGCGTCGTCGACACGGTTGATGACGACACCCTGCTGGAGCAGGCCGAGAACATCCTCCACCTGACCCGTGAGCTCCCTGCCGACTTCGCGCGGGTGGTCGAGTCGATCCGGGCGATGCAGCGTGACGTCGTGACTGACCTGCGCCAGGACGTACGTCCGGCCGGCGAGGTCCTGCGCGAGTACCTGCAGCGCGGCAAGGACGTGATGGCCTCCACGCCTGAGGGCAAGGCGTTCGCCGGTGCGCTGCGGATGATCGGCGACCCGCGCCGCCTCGACGACCTGGCCACCAACCTGCGAACTGTGCTGCGACACCGGTTCACCCGGGAGATGGATGCGACCGAGCGGACCGAGCTGGCCGCGGTCGGGCGCCGGATCGAGACGGGCGTCGCCGAGGTGCTGGCCGCCCAACAGACCGCTTCCCACGTGATCACCACCCAGGTACGTACGCACGACCCGGCCCGCGACCGGCAGGTCGACGACCTGCTGCGCGATGTGATGGTCGGCTTCCAGGCGTGGATGCCGTCCTCGCGGCCGGCCGAGTCCGTCGAGCCGCTGCGCCGGCTGCCCGTCGCCGACCTCGGTCACCTGCGTCAGTCGGTCAGCGAGCTGCGACCGCCCGAGCCGCCGGCGCCGCTGGCGGATTGGGGCGATGTGGAGAGCGCGGTCGAGGACACCAAGGCTTGGGGCGGGCCGGGTTACCGGGCGATCGAGGCCCATCTGGACGCCTATGTGGCGGCCCACGGGACCGAGGAACCGGTCGACCTGGCCGAGGTCTTCGCTGCCGCGCCGGAGGAGATCCGGCGCCCGGTCGATCTGCTCGGGCTGCTCGAGATCGCGCATCGCCGCGGGATGGCCGAGACGGGGGAGATCTCCACGATCGAGGCGGTCCGTGCCGACGGGGTGCGGCGACGGTTCGCGTTCGGCGGAGTGAGGCTCAGCACAACGAGGGCGGCGGATGGCAAAGGGGATGGGCGTTGAGTGAGACAGTGACACCGGCCGAGGCTGAGGTTAACCCTCAAGTTGAGGATGAGGCTGGGTCCGTGGCCTACGGCAGCGATCCGGACGGCTTCATCGAGCCCGTCTCGATGGAGGACGACCCGACCGAGCTCTTCGTCGGTGACCGCGGTGTCCTCGATGCCGATATCCGCCGGGTGCTGGTCCAGCTGCTGCGCCGCCGGTTCATCACGGCCGAGAAGAGCCCGCGTCAGTGGCGTACGTTGCTCGACCACCAAGCCGTGATCGAGTCGCGGCTCCACGACCTCTTCATCCGGCTCGTCGTCGACCACGACCGTGGCATCGCCTACAAGCGGCAGGTGCGCTCGGAGGAGCTCGACGTGCCGGTGCTCCTCAAGGACGATGCCTACACGCGCGCGGAGACGCTCGTCCTGGTCCATCTCCGCACCGTGTTCCAGCGCGAGCGTGGCGCGGGGGAGAAGTCCGCGCGGGTGGATGTCGACGAGCTCGAGCAGACCGTGCTGACCTACTTCGATCTCGCCGGTGGCGACGCCGCCGCCCGGCGCGAGATCCGCCGGGCCGTCGAGCGACTCGCTCGCGAGGGCCTGATCGAGGAGGAGTCCGAGGGCCGCTTCCGGATCACACCGCTCGTCGAGATCGTGCTGAGCGTCGAGAAGCTCTCCGAGCTCAAGGCGTGGCTGAGGGAATCCGCTGGTCGAGGGCCACTTCGTTCAGACCCTCGCGCCAGCGATGACGCGGAGGAGATCGAAGAATGAGCATGATCGACAGCCTCTTCGGCCTCATCCCCGCCCGCTCGAACGGGCGGCAGTGGGTCGCGAGCGAGCTGCAGTTGGTCAACTGGGGCGGCTACGACGGCGCCCACCGGGTGCGGTTCTCGCCGAGCGCGACGCTGCTCACCGGAGGCTCCGGGTCGGGCAAGTCGACGCTGATGGACGCCTACATCGCGTTGATCATGCCCCACACGACGCCCTTCAACGGTGCCTCCAACGGCGGCGTCGTGGGCCGTCCGCGCGGCCAGGACCAGCGCAACATCCTCTCCTACGCGCGCGGCAAGATCGACGAGGCGAAGACCGCGGAGGGAACCAAGATCCGCGTCCTGCGCGGCGACGGCCGCGACACCTGGTCGGCGATCGCGATGACCTGGGAGGACCAGACCGGAGCCCGCTTCACCGCGGTGCGCGCCTGGTACGTTCCCGCGTCCGCCAAGAACCTCGACGACGTGACCAAGCTCCG
>JALZDD010000564.1 GCA_030862715.1 Actinomycetota bacterium
TCTCGTAGTGCCACAACGTGAGCGTGCGGCCCTCCCCGTCCACCGTGGTGTCGACGTCATCGCTGTCGGTGCTCGCGCCCGAACCGCCGCAAGCGCTCACCACCAGCGCTCCGGCCAGCATGACCGCACCGAGCGCGAGTCTCGTGCTGCGCATGGCGTACCTCCCTCGTCTGGCGGGCCTGGGGGCGCCGCTGCCTTTTGTTCTAGTCATGAACATAACGAGGGTCTCACTGTGACGCAAGACACAACGGGGTCGAATCGGCGCGAACTTCGGAGGTTTGTACGCCGCAGGCTCGGGCGTCGCGTCAGGCGCCGGCGAGGAAACCGGCGGGATCGGCGAGCAGCTCGGCCCAGACCAGCTCGGCGGCCCCGATCATCAGCTGCTCCTCGCCCAGTGCCGCATCACGCACCGCGACGCCCTCACGGATGGAGGCGACGGCGTCACGGACCAGGTCGACGCGTGCCGCATCATGCAACGCGGCAAGGAAACCGGAGAGCACGATCGCCTGCGGATTGAACACGTTGACGGCATTGCGCACCGCGATCGCGAGCAGGCCGGCCAACTCCGCGACCAGAGCGGCGAGCGCACGGTCGGGGTCGCCGCCCAGGCGCTGGGTGAGCCGCTCGCCGAGACGCGCGGCGTCGGCGGCGTCCAGGCCGGCCGCGGCCAGCAGGGTCGCCTGGTCGACCTCAGCCTCCAGGCAGCCGGCCGCGCCGCAGTGGCATCGCGCCCCGCCCGGCCGCACGACGGTGTGACCGAACTCGCCCGCGTAGCCGGCGGCACCGGTGAGCAGGCGCCCGCCCATCACCGCGCCGCCGCCGACACCGCTTGCTCCGCCGATGAGATAGACCAGGTCAGCGACGCCTTTCCCAGCGCCGAAGCGGCTCTCGGCACGCATCGCGAGCGTCGCCGCGTTGGCCGCCCAGGATCGCAGTCCGGTGGCCTTGGCGACCTCGTCGACGATCGGCACCTCGCTCCAGCCGAGATGGGTGGCCTGGCGTACGACGCCATCACGCGTGCGCACCTGGCCAGGGATCGCGAGGCCGAGGCCGAGCACCCGCATCGGGTCGCCGGCAAGCATGCCCCTGACCGTCGCCGCCGCCAACCCCACGATGGTGGCCACCTCGGTGTCGGGGATCTCGATGCGTACGTGCTTGATGACCCGCCCACCCAGGCCGACGAGGCCGACATGCACCGCGTCGACCTCCGGGTTCACCGCGACTGCGACAACGTCCCCGGCCAGCCGGACGACGCCACTGGGCCGGCCCGCTCCCCCGGTGAGCGTCGGCGTCGACTCGGTGACCAGACCCAGCTTGACCAGGTCGGCGACGACCCCCGCCATCGTCGACCGACTGAGCCCGACCTCCCGGGTCAGCTCCGCCCGCGACCGCGCCCCCTCCTCGTGGAGCACGGTCAGCACCCGGGAGAGGTTTCGCCGACGCAGGTCGTCCGTCGTCTGGCTCGTCATGGACGGACACTAACATCAGCGATCTTTTGTCAGACTTGCGAACAAAGTAGTGAGCGAGCACCTCGACCCGAAATGGCACGGAAACGTCGGCGTTCTACTGTGGTGGAGCCCGAGTTCAACGGACAGCAAGGCCTCCTGGCCGGGAAAGCGGACACCTCCGGGCACGACCATCCGTCTGCTCCGAGCAAGGAGAACACCCGTGAGCACATTCCACGTCCCCGCCATCGACATCGCTGCGTACGTCCAGGGCGGAACGCCCCAGGAGAAGGCGGCCGTCACGGCCGCCATCGACACCGCCTGCCGTGAGGTCGGCTTCATCCAGATCCTCGGCCACGGCGTCGCTCCGTCCGCAGCCGTTGGTCTGGCCGCCGCCATGGACGACTTCTTCGCCCTGCCGCCTGCGGAGAAGGCACGGTGGCGCCGCCCGGCCGCCGAGAACCGCGGCTACACCCCGCCCAAGTCGGAGACGCTCGCGCTCAGCGCCGGCGTGCAGTCCGAGACGCGGATGAAGGACTTCTTCGAGGCCTTCAACGTCGGCTCGTCGGTCTCCGACCACCCCGACGCCGACCTCCTCGCGGCGCACTACGCGGAGAACACCTGGCCCACGGTGCCGGACTTCCAGGCGCGCATCGACGCCTGGCGCACCGAGGCCGCCCGGGTCGCGCGCACCATGGTCACGATCTTCGAGGACGCGCTCGCCCTGGAGCGCGGCACGATCGCGAGCCTCGCGGCCCACCCGATCGAGGTCCTGCGGATGAACAACTATGCCCTCCCGGAAGGCACCCGGGTCGAGGTCGACGAGGACATGATCGGGATGGGCGAGCACACCGACTACGGCATCGTCACGATCCTGTGGGCCGACCGGGTCAAGGGCCTCCAGGTCCTCCACGGCGGCGAATGGCACGACGTCAGCCCGGCCGAAGGGGCGCTCCTCATCAACCTCGGTGACCTCACCACCCGGCTGACCAACGAGCAGTGGCTCTCGACCCTGCACCGGGTCAAGCCCCCGATCGTCGATAGCACCATCCAGCGACGCCGGTCGGCTGCGTACTTCTTCGACGGCGACGCCGAGGCGGTGATCGGCCCGCTGCCGCGGTTCGTCGACGACGAGCACCCCCGCCTCTACCGCGACGTCTCCGTCGACGAGCACATCGCCGCCAAGCTCGCGGGCTCCCGTGCCGGCGTCCTCAACGCAGCCGCCGAGCGCGAGGCCGCCCGGGTCCTCACCGCCGGAATCTGAGGCGGACGGGATCAGCGCCCGAGCACGGCGCGGAGCCGGCCCACCTGGGCGGTGCGCTCGGCGAGACGCTGCTCGTCGAGACTCCGGCTCGACGCAGCCACCAGGAGCTCGTGCGTACGCAGCACCGCGGTCGCATCGTGGGCGACGAGCGACCCGACGAGGTCGGCGAGCGTGGAATCCACCTCAGCCGCCGGCACCACGCTCTGCGCGAGACCGATCCGCCCTGCCTCCTCAGCGCCGACCTTGCGCGCGGTCGCACAGATCTCGAGCGCTCGCGAATAGCCCACGGCGTCGACCAGCGGCTTGGTGCCGGCCAGGTCGGGAACCAGCCCCAGCGCAGGCTCCTTCATGCAGACCCAGGCGTCGTCGGCCATGATCCGCAGGTCGCACGCCAGCGCCATCTGGAACCCGGCCCCGATCGCGTACCCCTCGACGACCGCGATCGAGATGAACCTCGGGTCGGCCAGCGCCACGAACGGCCGCTGATACTCCCCGATCAGGTCGATGACCTCCTGATCGCTCCGCGCCAGCGTCGCGACCAGACTCCCCGCCACCTCGGTCTGCCCCGGGTCGACCAGCGACAGGTCCAGCCCCGCGGAGAACGTGCCCCCGGATCCGCGCACCACCACGACCCGCACCTCAGCCGGAAGCGACTCGAGGAACCCCGCGATCGCCGCCCACATCCCCGGATGCTGTGCGTTGCGTACGTCAGGACGGTCCAGCAGCACCGTCGCCACCACACCGTCGATGCTCAGATCCACACCTGGTTCATTCATGTTCATGGCTTCGCCGATCCCTTCGGGGCAGGAGTACGTCGCGCGACGCGTCACAAACCTAGAGGACCCCGACGTACGC
Organism: Actinomycetota bacterium; assembly: GCA_030862715.1. The sequence continues at coordinate 3,565 of JALZDD010000564.1, forward strand.
GAGCGGTGCCTATGCCTCCGCCGGGAGCGTCGCCGCAGCCTCGTCGAAGAGCCCTCGTAACGAGAGCTCCCACGTCGGCAGGTCGCTCGCAAGCGTCAACCAGGTGAGCTCGCGGTTGATCTCGTCGTACTGATGGATGATGAAGTTCCGGTTTGCAACGGCGAGCGCCCACTCGACGCCATCGGGCGCCAAGACACCCAGCCGGGAGAGCCGGTTCGCAGCCTCGCCGAGCTTCATCATGAGCGAGTCTCCAGCTTCCTGAAGAAGCGCGTCGGCGAGGTAGCATACGCATCCTTTCCTCGACGCACGATCTCTTCGGTCCGCACGAGCCAGGCCTGAATGTGCAGCAGCTCCTTGGCTCCCTTGAGATCCATCAGAGCGACACCGCATCACGTCGTACGTCATCGTCGAGGCGCGGCTTCAGGCCGCCATAGTCGACCAGGTCGATCTCCCGGCCGAGGATCTGCTCGAGCATCCTCTTGAACCGGATGAACCCGAAGGACGACGTCCCTTCCGGCGCCTCGACGACCAGGTCGATGTCGGAGTCGAACCGTGCCTCGCCACGAGCCACCGATCCGAAGACCGCGAGTCTGCGGTAGCCCGCATCCTCGCCAACACTCCGGAGGACCGGCCCGGCAGCCTCGATCAGAGTTTCGGGGTGAATCCGCGCCAGACCGTTCGCCACCTTCAGCTGCTGACTGACCGCCGGCTGGCTCACCCCGAGCTCGTCGGCGATCTCCCGCTGGCTCATCCCCGAGGCCACCATCGCC
>JALZDD010000577.1 GCA_030862715.1 Actinomycetota bacterium
GCTTTCAAGCCAGCTACGAGGACGTGAGCAGCGCTGCGCAGCGAGCCTTCCGGCTGTGTTCCATCCATCCTGGAGAGGACTTCGACACCCGGACGGCCTGTGCGCTCACGGGCGAGGACGAGGTCACAGTCGAGAGCATCATGGACGAACTGCTCGATGCCAACATGCTGCTGCAGTACGCGCCGGACCGCTACCGATATCACGACCTCCTGCTCCTGTACGCGAGCCAGCTCGTGGAGGCAGACGGGTCGGGCGACCGGGACAACGCACTCGAGCGACTTCTGGTCGCCTACACGGATCGTCTCACCGACGCGATGGACCAGGCATTCCCGACGACTGTCCGGCTCAGCTCACGTTCGGGACCCGGCCAGTCGCTCCGTGGAGAGGACGACGCCGTGGCCTGGCTCGACGCCGAGGTCGGCGTGCTGGTGACCCTTGCCGAGCGAGCGAGCGAGAACGAGCGCTACGCACCGTTCGCTTGGCGCATCGCCGACCAGTTGCGTGGCTATTTCATCGCACGCCGGCACGCCGAGGGCTGGAGCCGTGTCGTCGAGGCAGGTTTTCAGGCCCTGCAACGTGCGGATGATGATCGCGCACGTGCGGCGATGTTCATGTGCCGGGGACAGGCACGAGGCGCGATGGGGCACGATGCCGAGGGGTTGGACGACACGCTGTTGGCGCTACGTCTCGCCGAGGCCTGCGGCTGGGGCACGGCGGTTGCGTACCTTCTGCACAACGTCGGATGGATCCACTACGAGCTCGGAGACCTCGACAAGGCCGAGGGTTGGCTGCAGCGCATTCTCGACGCACCGGAAGAGGACAGCGGAGGACCTGTGTCTGCCGCGGCACGGAGTGCGATCGGGATGGTCATGCTCGATCGTGGCCACTGGGACGATGCGGAGGCCCATTTCCAGGCGGCCCTTGACGCGAGCGTCGCCGGGTCCCGCGAGCGTGCGACGCTGACGATTCGTGGCAACCTTGCCAGCGCCCTCCGCAGGCAAGGGGCCGTCACCGAAGCGGCGCGCCACCTCGATGGCGTCCTCCATGGCTTCAGGCTGCGTGGCGATGTGCGCGGCGAGCTCTCCACCCTGGACGAGATGGGCCAGCTGGAGGGCGACAAGGGCAACCGGGAGCTGGCTCTGAGGCTGGCGCGCCAGGCTCATGAGCTCGCCGCGCAAGTCCACGATCTGCGAGCTCACGCCATGACCCTGTGCACGCTAGGTGAGGCATTGCTCGCCAACGGCGACGTCATCGATGCGCGGGACACGCTCACCCGAGCCGCCACACTCGCGGGTGTTCACACCTACCGCTTCCTGGAAGCTCGGGCGCTTCTCGCTCTTGCAGACACATTCACGGCGTCCGGCGACACCGCAGCGGCAATGGAGCACACGGACCGAGCGCTGGGCCTTGCGCGCAGGTTTGGATTCGGAGCCGTTGAGCGCAGAGCAGAGCGCGTGATCCGGAGGACGCAGGCCAAGGCTGCGCGCCTACTCTGATCACCTCAAACGATGGCCGCGAAGCGAGGGTCTCCCACAGCCGGGTGGCGTCCTCGGCGCTGACCAGCGGCCGGTAGAGCGCCTGCTCGGCGGCACGCCACGGAGGTGTCCGGGGCCGCTGGGGCCGTTCGGCCGGCCACCGGTCGCCAACGGACGAGGTCGCGGCCAGCAAGGGTCTGTCGATCCCAGCCTGCGACGGCAGCGCATGGGTACGGCTCGCGGCGGGTACGTCGACAGGGTGAGCAAACGGGACCGCGACCTGGTGCGGCGTCTGCTGGACGCCGGCGGCACGACGTACGCCGAGGAGGCCGGCATCCGGCTCCGAGACAAGCCGTCGCCGCTCTATCGCCTCCTCGTTCTGGCGATGCTCTCCTCGACCCGGATCTCGACCGACATCGCGGTCGCCGCGGCGCGGGAGCTGTCGGCCGCTGGATGGCGTACGCCGCACCGGCTGCTCGACTCGACCTGGCAGCAGCGGGTCGATGCTCTCGGCCGGGCTCACTACCGCCGCTACGACGAGAGCACCGCGACCAAGCTCGAAGAGCAGGCGCAGTGGCTGCTGGAGACCTGTCGCGGCGACCTGCGCCGGCTCCGCCCGACCTCGCACGACGGCGCCGACGCACTGATCGACGCGCTCACCGAGTCGCCCCGCATCGGCCCGGTTGGAGCCCGGATCTTCTGCCGTGAGGTGCAGGACGTGTGGCCCGAGCTGTCGCCCTTCCTCGACGGCCCGCTCCTCGACCAGGCTCGTGACCTCGGTCTGCCCGGGGACCCGGACGAGCTCGCGTCGCTGGTCCCCGACGGACGCTGTGCCCCGCTCGCGGCGGCCCTCACCCGAGCACGTCACGGGCTTCCCGGACTCGAGGAGACCTGAGGCAGTACCGCCGCCGCACGGTGATCCCGCTTAGGATCACCGCATGGTCAACGGGGAGTCGAAGAACGCGCCGAGCATGGCAGATGTCGCGGCCCGGGCAGGGGTCTCGCACCAGACCGTGTCCCGGGTCGTCAACGGCT
>JALZDD010000732.1 GCA_030862715.1 Actinomycetota bacterium
CCGACAACGGCATCGCCTACAACGTGGACCAGTGGGACGGCTACACCGCCGACCGCACCGAGCTCTTCGAGCACATCCGCAACAACGCGATCACCGACACCGTCTTCGTCACCGGCGACATCCACTCCGCGTGGGCCTGCGACCTGCCGTACGACTCCGCCGTCTACCCTCTCGGCAAGACCGCCGGGGTCGAGTTCGTGGCCACCTCGGTGACCTCGAACAACCTCAAGGACATCCTCGGCGCGCCGCGCCGCACGGTCAGCCTGACGGTCGAGAACATCATCCGCACCGCCAACCGCCACGTCCGCTACCTCAACTTCGACGACCACGGCTACTCCGTCCTCGACGTGACCCGCAACCGCGCCCAGATGGACTGGTACGTCATCGGCGAGCGCAAGGACTCCAACACCACGGCCACCTGGACCAGGTCGTACGCCACCGCAACCGGAAGCAACAGGCTCCATCACGTCACGCAACCCGTCCAAGCCACGTCCTAGGCCGTGTCCCCCGGACACAGCGGCCCTCTGCGCTTAGACTGCCCAGGTCTGTCTTCCCGAACGTCTGGTATCTCATGCGAAACATTGCCCGCCGGATCACCCGCAAACAACGCTCCCTCGTCTTGATCGCAGGCATGGTCGTCGCGACGTTCGTCGCCACCATGCCCGCAACCGGGTCGACTCCGGCGACCTCGGTGAGGACCGGCGGTGACACCAGCGCCGAGCAGCCGGTGACGGAGGAGGCGGCCCGGGAGGCGCTCGCCGCGGCCAAGAAGGTCAAGCGCAACCAGTCGGTGCGCGGCGCCCGCCAGGTCGTGCCCGGGCGGCACGTCGCCGGCCGGCCCGACGCGACCATCGCACTGACCGATCTGTGGAACGCCAAGGACGCCCTGGACGGCTCCAACAAGGCGGCCGCGCGCGAGCTGCTGGCCCGCCCGCGCACCGCGACCCAGACCTGCAGCGACGTGGTCTGCGTCCACTACACGCCGGGCAAGGGCGGCGACCGCGCCTCGACGACGTACGCGAACCAGGTCCGCGACGTGGTCACCAAGGTCCACAACCTCTACGTGCAGGCGGGCTACCGCAAGCCCGCGGCCGACAAGTCGGTCACCCCAGGCAAGGTCGACATCTACCTGGAGAACCTCTACGACGAGGGCTACTACGGCTACTGCGCGCCCGAGACGAAGGTCTCCAAGACGGCCGCGACGGCCTACTGCGTCATGGACAACGACTACGCCACCAGCGAGTACGGCACGATCAACACCCCGACCGAGAACCTCCGGGTGACCGCCGCCCACGAATACTTCCACGCGGTCCAGTTCGCCTACGACGCCGGCGAGGACCGCTGGATGATGGAGTCCACCGCGACCTGGGTCGAGGACGAGGTCTACGACAGCATCAACGACAACCGGCAGTATCTGGGCTACGGCCAGCTCGAGGACCAGCGCAAGCCCCTGGACAACTCCAACGCGTCCAACCTCGGCATCTACGGCAACTGGATCTTCTTCCGCTACCTCTCCGAGCGCTTCGCCAAGGAGCGCGGGACTCTGCCGGAGGTGGTTCTCTCGATCTGGAACCGAGCGCCGTCGACCTACTCCACCACCGCCATCCGGCAGGCGCTCGCCGCCCGCGGCACCACGCTGAAGCTGCAGTACACCCGCTTCGCCGCCGCCAACCTGGCGCCCTCGAAGAGCTACAGCGAGGGCGGCGCCTACTACCCGCCGGTCTACGACGGCCGCACCGCGCTGCCCGCCAAGCGCCAGACCGTCGACGGCCAGTTCACCCTCAAGCACCTGACGTACGCCTCTCAGCGCCTCGTCCCGAAGAACGTCGGCAAGGGCTGGAAGCTGCGGGTCAAGGTCGACGTGGCCCGGCCCAACGCCAACGGTGCCGTGGTCAGCGTGTTCCGTACCGACGGCACCCGCGGCGTCTTCTACCTCAAGCCCAACAGCAAGGGCATCGCCACCAAGACCATCGAGGGCTTCTCCTCCAAGCGGATCCGCAAGGTCGAGGTCACCTTCGCCAACGCGAGCAGCAACTTCAACTGCGGCCAGGGCACCGCGTTCTCCTGCCACGGCGTCGCGACCCCCGACAAGGCCACCCACCGCTGGTGGGCGAAGACCTACCGCTGACCCCAAACCCTGCCGAGTCGGCTTCGGTCAGGCCGAGGCCATCTCCGAGAGCCGCTTGAGGGCCTTCCGTACGACATCAGGGTCGGTGGTGGCCCACATAGGCGGCAGGCTGGCCTTGAGGAATCCGCCGTAGCGGGCGGTGGCCAGGCGGGCGTCCAGCACGGCCACGACGCCACGGTCGGTGGTGGTGCGGATCAGCCGGCCGGCGCCCTGCGCGAGCAGCAGCGCGGCATGGGTGGCAGCGACCTGCATGAACCCGTTGCCGCCAGCCTTGTCGGCCGCCTGCTGCCGGGCCGACATCAGCGGGTCGTCGGGCCGCGGGAACGGAATCCGGTCGATGATCACGAGCTGGCAGGTGTCGCCGGGGACGTCGAGGCCCTGCCACAGCGACAGCGTGCCGAAGAGGACGGTGTGCGGGTCGGCGACGAACTGCGCGGCGAGCTCGGGCAGCTGCGCGTCGCCCTGGGCCAGCGTGGTCAGGTGAGGCAGCTTCTGGCGCACGACCTCGGCGGCGGCCTCGGCGGCGCGCCGGGACGAGAAGAGCCCGAGCGTACGCCCGTCGGCGGCGTCGACCAGGTCGACGATCTCGTCGAGGGTCTTGGCTCCCATGCCGTCGCGGCCGGGAGGAGGCAGGTGGCGGGCGACGTAGAGGATTCCCTGCTTGCCGTAGTCGAACGGGCTGCCGACGTCGAGCCCGATCCACGGCAGCACGTCATCGGTACGCTGCGCCCCGGCGCCGACCTCGGTGCGCTCCTCCGCCTTGAGCCCAAGCGATCCGGCTACGGGGCCGAAGTCGCCGCCGAGCTTGAGGGTCGCCGAGGCGAAGACGACAGTCTTCTCGGTGAGCAGCTTCTCGCGCATCTGCGCCCAGACCTGCAGCGGAGCGACGCAGAGGCGAGGCGGGATCCGGTCGCCGCCCTCGTTGAGCCAGATCACGTCGTGCTCCGAGGCGGCGGCCATCCGCTCGGCGGTGGTGAAGACCTCCTGGAGGCCACCCTTGGCCTGCTGGAAGCCCGGATCGGCGCCCTCGGAGTCCTTCGGCTTCGGCAGCGCGGAGATCGCGGACCGAGCGGCGTCGCGCACCAGCACGAGCGCGTCGGAGATCACCTCGGGGAGGGTCACGAACCGTCCGGGTGAGCTCTCGTTGATCGCCGCCCGCAACGCGTCGGAGGCGTCGGCCAGGTCGTCGGCCTCGGAGCCCTCGATGTGCTTCTGGGCGCGTCGGGCGGCCCGCTCCACCTCGGCCGCGGTCAGCTCGTCAGTCGCCGCCTGGGTCACCCGAGCGACGAGCTCGTGGGCCTCGTCGATCACCACGGCGTCGTACTCCGGGATCATCGGCACGCCCTCGATCGCGTCGATCGCGAGCAGGGAGTGGTTGGTGACGATCAGGTGGCTCTTATGGGCCTTGTCTTTGGCGACCTCGGCGAAGCACTCCTCGCCGAAGGGGCACTTGGCGGCGCCGAGGCAGTCGCGGTGGTTGACGGAGACCTGTCGCCACTCGCGGTCGGTGTGGCGGGGCGCGGAGTCACGCTCGCCGCTGCCGCCCTTCTCCGCCTCCTTCTCGGCCCAGCTGCGCAGCTCGAGGACCTTCTCGGCCATCGGGCCCAGCGGGACGTCGACCAGCGTGCCCTGGTCGTCGGGAGCGCCCTCGCGCACCCGGTGCAGGCAGGCGTAGTTGGAGCGGCCCTTGAGGACGGCGTAGGACGCATCCACGCCGGGGCGCGAGCCGATCGCCTTGACCAGGCGCGGCAGGTCGCGCTCGACGAGCTGATGCTGCAGCGCCAGGGTCGCGGTGGCGACCACGACCCGGCTGTCGTGGAGCAGCGACGGGACCAGGTAGGCCAGCGACTT
>JALZDD010000735.1 GCA_030862715.1 Actinomycetota bacterium
TCGTAAGCGGAGTCGATCTCGGCGAGGGTGATCGTCTTCGAGACAAGGGCGTCGAGTTCCAGCCGGCCCTGCAGGTACAGGTTCGCGTACATCGGAATGTCTCGGGGAGGGTTCGTCGACCCTGCGCCGACGCCCTGGACCTTGGCATGCCTCCACTGCAGAGCGTCGCTGGCGATGTCGAGTCCCGGATTGGCTCCGGAAACCCCGACGAGGTAGAGGCCTCCACCGACAGCGAGCATCTCGAATGCCTGGGTGGTCACTGCCCTCGAGCCGACGAAGTCGAAGACGGAGTCAGCGCCCCAGGGCAGAAGGTCACGAAGCGCTTCGACCGGATCGTGCTCTCGGGAATTGATCAGGTCGGTAGCCCCAAAAGTCACTGCCCGATCGAGCTTTCGGTCATCGATGTCGACAGCAACAATCCGCGACGCGCCGGCCAAGACAGCGCCCTGTACGGCGTTGAGGCCGACCCCACCAGCTCCGATGATCACGGCGGTCTCTCCCTGACGCAGCGCTGCGGTGTTCAGCACCGCGCCAGCACCCGTGACCACCCCACAGCCGATGACCGCGGCCTGCGGAAAGGGAACCTCGTCGGGAATCTTGACCACTTGATGCTCATGCACCAGCGATTGCTCGGCGAACCCGCCGAGGGCAAAGCCCTGGTCGATGATCATGTCCGGGTGGCTGAGGCGCGGAGGCTGTCCCGGGGATCGCAGCACCGCGTCGCGGTCCAGGCATCGATAGTTGTGCCCTGCGACGCAGGCCTGGCAGCGGCCGCAGTACTGGACGAGGCAGGCCGTGACGTGGTCGCCGACGGCCACCGTGGTCACACGACTTCCCACCGCCGACACAACCCCGGCGATCTCGTGCCCGAGGACGGCCGGCAAGGGCATACCCACATCTGTGGTCGCAACGGTGTGGTCGCTGTGGCACAAGCCGGAAGCGCGGACGTCGACCACAACCTCGTGCTCGAGCGGACTCGCCAACTCGACGTCCATGACCTCGAACCCGCTCCCGAAGTCCGTGACGACCGCTGCCTTCATCATGTTCACCTTTCCTCTACGACAAGGATGATCTGGTCCAGGGACGGCTGCGCGCCCTGCGGCCATCAAGCCACGAGCGCTGGCGTGCCCGGAACTATCAAGCGCGACGCGGACCCGGGGGCGCTTCTGCGCTCAGGCCGTCGCGACGCCATCGGAGATCGCGTTCAGCATCTCAGCAACCTCATGCATCGGCAGGCTGAGCATCTGGAAGAGGTTGCCGTCGAGGTCACGGAAGTAGACCTGGCTGAGCTCCTGGTTCTCACCGATTCGCTTGATGTCCCTGAATCGCTTCCCACCAGCCGCCTCAATCCGGGCGAGTGCGCCATCGACATCCTCGACCGTGAAGCACATGTGCATCAACCGTTCCTCCCAGTTGTTCGTGGGATCGAACGGGATGTGCGGGTCGTCGAACTCGATCAGCTCGAGCGCCGGTTGGCCCAGCTCGCCGAAGCCGACGAAAGCAAACCGAGCGGTGCCACCAACCGGGCCGTCGAAGAGGTTGTGACAAGTCGACTGGTCAAGAGGCAGGGGATCGGAGAGCCACCGCGCATCCAGCGCGTCGAGGAAGAACTGTCCACACTTCTCGAGATTGCTCACACGCACCGCCACGTGGTGCTCGCGAACGTCGAAGTGCCCGCCGCCAGCGGCGGCGCCTGTCGTCGTTTCCGTGCTCATTCCCGACTGCTTTCTGCATGCGCATGCGATTTCGTTGTGGAGTGTGAGCTGTGGGCTCAGCGGATAATGACGCCACCGTCGACCACGAGATCCGCGCCCGTGACGTATCGAGACTCGTCGGAGGCGAAGTAAAGGGCCGCATACGCGATGTCCTCGGGCTCGCCGGTACGACCCAGCGCCGTCATCGCTGCGACGGCATCCCGATCCCCAGGGAGCCCTGACGGCCCGCCAGGCGACCGCATGGCGGCATCGCGCCGGGATAAATGTTGTAGGCCCGAATCTGATGTCTGCCGTACCGTCCAGCGACTGCCCGTGTAAGGCCCGCCAGCCCCGCGTTGCCCGCCGTGTAGCCGAAGTTGCCCGGATCGAACGCCCCCAGCGCCGCCACGGAGCAGATGTTGACGATCGACCCTCCACCCCGTTCCATCATGTGAGGCAGCACCGACTCGATGCCGAGGATCGGCGCTTCGACCTTGATATCCAGCATCTTCCGGCGCACCGATTCGTCGAATGGATCGCCGTTGAACATGCTCGTCAGGCCAGCGTTGTTCACCAAGACGTCCACACCGCCGAAGTCCGCCAGGGCGCGCTCGACGATCCGCACCCATCCCTCACCGGTGGTGATGTCGGCATGGACGAACGACGCCTTCTGGCCAGCTGCCCGGAGCTCAGCCTCGAGCTCTCTGCCGCGATCCTCGATCACGTCCACGAAGACGACCACGCCGCCTTCGGCCGCGAACACGCGCGTCTGGGCGCGGCCCAAGCTGCCCGTGCCTCCGGTGATGATGACTGTCTTGCCCTCAAGCCGCACAGTTGGGTCCTCCTCGATCGGCGGCGAGACACATCGCCCGCCGCGAATTGCACTCATATTTCGGTGTTGATCCAGATCGACTGCGTGTGCATGTAGTCGTCAATGACTGAGGAACCCCACTCACTGCCCCAGCCGCTCATCTTGGCACCGGCGAAGGGGACGGCTGGATCGAACTGGTTGTAGGTATTCACCCAGAGCAGGCCTGAAGTGATGGCCTGCGCCATCTGATGGGCCTTCCCGAGGTCGCGCGTCCAAACCCCTCCTGCGAGCCCGTAGTTGGTGCTGTTCGCACGCTTGGCCACCTCGTCGAAGCTGTCGAAGGGCAGCACCGACGCGACCGGTCCGAAGATCTCCTCCCTGGCGATCCGCATGTCGTCACGCACGTCCGCGAGAACGGTCGGGGCGACGAAGTACCCGGCACCGAGGGCCCCGTGAGTCAGTCGCTGCCCGCCGGTCACGGTGCGCGCGCCTTCGGCAGGACCGGCCTCCAGGTACCCACTCACGCGATCGAGCTGACGTGCCGACACCAGCGGCCCGATCTCGGTGTCGGGATCCGTGCTGTCACCCACGACCAGGCCCTCCGCGAACCGTGACAGCCGCTCCACGAACTCGTCGTAGATCGGCCGCTCGACGAAGATTCGGGACCCTGCTAGACACACCTGGCCGGTGTTGCCGAAGACGGCCATGCCAGCGCCGGGCACCGCCTTGTTCAGGTCTGCGTCCGCGAAGA
>JALZDD010000793.1 GCA_030862715.1 Actinomycetota bacterium
GGTCCAGCAGGCCGAGGACGTTCAGCAGCGTCGACTTGCCGGTGCCGGAGCGGCCGACGATGCCGACATGGTCACCGCGGCTCACGTCCAGGTCGACGGCGGTCAGGATGTGCAGGTCCTCGCCGTCCGGGAGCTCGACGGTGCGGGCCACACCGGTGAGCCTCAGCAGCTCCTCCGCGCTCACATCTCCCCCGCCGGCATTTCCTCGATCATCTCGTCGTCCATCCCGCCGGCCGACTCCTTCGAGCCCGGGACGTAGCGCAGGACCGAGTCGCCGGCCTTCAGCCCGCTGGTGACCTCGACGAGCTTGCCGTCGGTGACACCGAGCTTGACCGGCTGCTCGGTCGGAGTTCCGTCCTCACCGACGACCCAGACGGTGCCGTCGCCGACCAGTCCGGTGACCGCGGTGACGGGGATGGTGACGACGTCGCCGTCGCTCTTGCCCGCGTCGATGGCCATGGTCATCGTCAGACCGTCGAAGACGGTGACTTTCTCCGGCACCAGGCAGCTGATCCGGGCGCCCGCTCCAGAGTCGCCCTCGGCCCCCGGCTCCCCTTCCATCATCTCGCCCTCGGGCGCGTCGTCGGTGATCGTCTCGGTCGCCGCGTCGCCGATGCTCAGGTCGGTGCAGGTGAACGGCTTCGGGCCGCTCTCGATGGTCACCGTCGCCCGATCGGGGTTGGCGGCCAGCCGGTAGCGGTCCAGCGGCGAGATCGCCCCGACCGCGTGGAAGGTCGTGGGACGGATCGAGACGACCACCCCGTCCTCGGTCACCTCGCCCATCAGGTCTGCGGCGTAGTTGCCGACGATGCCGGTGGCGGGCGCGACGACGGTGTACCAGTGATAGACCGACTTGGGCGCCGGCGGCTCGACCGGTGCGTCGTCGCGGTCGCCGTCGCCCGTGGCGTCATCAACGCTCCCGGGCTCCTCCTCGGCAGGCTCCTCGACGGGTTCGGCCACCTCCGCGGGCTCCTCCTCCGCGCGCACCTGGAAGAGCTTGTCGCCCTTCTTCACCTTGGTGCCGGTCTCGGCGAACTTGTGCGCCAGCACCCCGGTGACCGAGCTGGTGGCGGAGACCGGCTTGTCGATCACAATCGTCCCGTCGACTGTGAGCGCGTTGGAGATGGTGCCCTTCTCGGCGACGACCTCCTCCGGCGGGATCTTCCCGGTCGGTGTCAGCGGCGCCCCGTCGGCATCCTGCGTCGAGCCGGTGAAGGCCAACTTGAACAGGCTGATCGCGATGGCCAGGCCGATCACGGCCCAGAACGACTTGAAAAGTACGCGGCGCACCGCCGTCTTCGACATGAGCGGACTGTAGCCCTGTGTTCGGGGTCGCGACCGCCGAATTTCTGCCGGGTTTGTCAACACTCCATCCACGTACGTCTCGAACACGTGTTTGATCCCCTAGACTCCGGGACCCGAACGATCGACCGCCTCAGGCCCGGGAGACCCCACGATGCGTCCCGACAACGACACGACCCGCGAACGGACGACCCCGACCGGAAGTGGTCGCGGCCTCATCCTCTTCGGCGCTGTGTCGGTCGCGCTGATCTCGACGGCCGCCGCGTACGTCGCCATGGTCGGCTTCGGGCGGGACGTGCTCGCCATGGGCGCGATCAACGCCTACGCCTTCGCCGGCGTCTTCGAGCTCTCGCTGGTGACCGTGGCGCTGATGGCCCGTGAGGCGGCCCAGCAGGACCGGCCGGCGCAGACCCTGCTGACCCTGACCTGGCTGCTGTCGGCGGCGTCCGGGTTCTTCGCCGGCTGGCACGAGATCCACCTCGGTCACGCAGCCACCGCCGCCGCGTTCCGGTTCATCGTGCCGCTGCTCGCCGCCCTGATGTGGCACCTGGCGCTCGTCGGTGACCGCCACCTCGCCATGGAACGCTCCTGGTCCGACCTGCGGATGGGAGCCCGGATGCACGCCCTCCTCGCCACCCGTGTCGAGTGGCGCCGGGCTCGCGACACGGCGGTGCGGAAGCGTACGGCCTCATCCCGCCGGAAGCTGGAGCGCGCGCAGAAGCGCTACTGGCGCGCCGAGGCCGTGGCGCTACGGTCGGTCGCGCCGGGCGCGATGCGCGACCAGATCACCCAATGGGTCGACGCCTTCGCCGCGGTCGCCGAAGGCACCCGCCAGGCCGATCGGCTGCCGATCACCCTGCCCGACGTCCACGAGGCGCTCAGCGTGCCGGTGATCGAGCGGGTCTCTGCTCAGCAGATCACCGAGCGGCCCGAGCGGAACGTCGAGCAGAACGACGAGCCGGTGCCGAACGACCTCGCCGACATGCCCCGCGAGGTGCTGCCGCCGCGCGAGAGCCGGACCCGTGAGATGGCCTCCGCCCTCGCCACCACCGATACGCGCCCTCGGGTCTCGAGCCGGGTGAGCGATGCCGCCCGCAACGCCGCCGAGGTAGCGCCCGGCGCCGGGATGGCCCCGGAGTTCAGCAACGGCCGCACCGCCACCAAGCCGGCCGACGTCGATAGCACCCTCTTGGATCGGATCCCGTTCCCGGAGAACATCCCCGACCCCGAGCCGGCGATGGACTATCCCGACATCCTTCCCGACGAGATCGCGGAGCTGCTGGCAAATCTCCCCGACGACAAGGCTGAGGCGTCTCGAGTCCTTGTCGGCGCCGGCGCCCGGGTCCCTGACGTGGCCGCGCAGCTCGGCGTCTCGACCAGCAGCGTCTACCGCTGGACCCGGGCAAGAGCCTGACGCCGAGGCGTCACGTACGTCGGCCGAGATGTCACCGCACTGCCACCTCGGCCGACCGGCCTGACGCTTCGGCCGACCGGAGCGACGCCTCGGCGTGGGAGGGTCAGCCCTCGAGATCGGCCTTGAGCTTGGCGAGCGTCGTCGCCATGCCCGTACGCAGCTCCTCGGTGAACTTCTCCTGACCCCCGAGCACGGCATTGATCAACGAGCGGGAGAGCGCGGAGATGCCGTCCGGGGTCTCGCGGCGGTGGGTGACCAGGGACCCCTCGGCGGTCTCCTCGATCTGGAAGGACCAGATCGTCGTGTTCTCGGCGACCCGGAACGCGAAGTCGGAGTGGGGCGTGAAGCGTACGACCTTGGCGTTGGTCGGCCAGTGCTTCCAGCCATGGCGGTTGATGTTGAAGAAGCGAGTGCCCCCCTTGACCTGACCGAACACCACGGTCTTCACCACCTGCGGGCTCCACGAAGCCATCCGCGGAAGGTCCGTGATCGCGGCCCACACCTGAGCCGGCGTCGCACTGATGGCGGTCGTTGCCTCGAGATCTGTGATCGTCGTCATACCCGGAACCGTACCGTCAGTATGGCTCGATGGACAGTAGGCGCCCAGATGTCAACAGGCCGTGCCGAGCGACACAGCCCGCGCCACCTATGCGGAACGCTCGGACCACCAATCGAGGAGCCGCTTGGCGGCCTCGTCCTCGGAGAGGATTCCCTCGTCGAGGCGCAGGTCCATCAGGAACTTGTACGCCGCCCCGACATCCCGCCCGGGAGGGATGTCGAGGAGCGACATGATCTGGTTGCCGTCGAGCGCGGGGCGGAGGGCGGCGAGCTCCTCCTCCTCGGAGATCCGCTCGATGCGGGCCTCGAGGGCGTCGTAGGTGCGGGCGAGGCGGTCGGCCTTGCGGCGGTTGCGGGTGGTGCAGTCGGCGCGGGTGAGCACGTGGAGCCGCTGGAGCTGGTCGCCGGCATCCCTCACATAACGACGGACCGCGGAGTCGGTCCACTCACCGTCGCCGTAGCCGTGGAAGCGCAGGTGGAGCTCGACGAGCGAGGAGACCGCCTCGATCTCGTCGTTGGAGAAGCGCAGCGCCTTCATCCGCTTGCGGGTCATCTTGGCGCCGACGACGTCGTGGTGGTGGAAGGAGACGGTGCCGTCATCATGGAAACGACGAGTGCGCGGCTTGCCGACGTCGTGCATCAGCGCGGCGAACCGGGACACGAAGTCGGGCCCGCCGCCGAGGCGCGCCTCCTGGTCGATCGACTGCTCGAGCACCGTCAGAGTGTGCTCGTAGACGTCCTTGTGCCGGTTGTGCTCGTCGCGCTCCATCCGCAGCGCGGTCAGCTCGGGCAGCACCAGCTCGGCCAGCCCGGTCTCGACCAACAGCGAGAGGCCACGCCGCGGGTAGGGCGCGCAGATCAGCTTCACCAGCTCGTCGCGGACCCGCTCGGCGGAGATGATCGAGATCCGCGACGCCATGTCCTTCATCGCGGCGACGACCTCGGGGGCCACCGTGAAACCGAGCTGGGCGGCGAACCGCGCCGCCCGCATCATCCGCAGCGGGTCGTCGGAGAACGACGCCTCCGGCGTCCCCGGCGTACGCAGCACCCGGGTCGCCAGGTCGACGACGCCGCCGTAGAGGTCGACGACCTCACGGCCGGGAAGTCGCACCGCCATCGCGTTGACGGTGAAGTCGCGGCGTACGAGATCGTCGGCCAGCGACGTGCCGTAGGCCACCGACGGCTTGCGGGAGTCGGCCTCGTAGGCCTCGGAGCGGTAGGTGGTGACCTCGACCTGCCACGGGCCCTTGCGGGTGCCGATGGTGCCGAAGTCGCGGCCCATGTCCCACAGCGCCTCGCCCCACGTACGCAGGATCTTCTCGGTCTCCTCGGGGCGGGCCGAGGTGGTGAAGTCGAGGTCGTTGTGCGGACGGCCGAGCATCGCGTCGCGGACAGGGCCACCGACCAGGGCCAGCTCGAAGCCCGAGCGAGCGAAGACCTCACCTAGGGAGTCGATGACCGGTGCGATACGGTCCAGTTCAGCAGTCACCGATCGCTGAACATCGGCGACGCTGATCGGGGGAAGCTGGCTGTCGGACACAACGCCGCAGTCTACGAGGACCGCACCCCCTGAAAGATATTCTCGAAGTCATGCCAGTCCGCCAGCATCAGGCGAGGCCGCCACGGCCACGTGGGCGAGTCACCGCCGCACTCGTCCTGGTGCTGCTGGCACCCCTTCTGCTGATGCTCTCCGCGACCACGCTGGCCGCTCCGGCCCGGGCCGTGGAAGAGCCCGAGGAGTCCGACCCGCTGGCGATGAGCATCGACCAGCTCGACACGGTCAGCCTCGACGGCCGCACCAAGGGCCGGATCACCGTGGGCGGCA
>JALZDD010000829.1 GCA_030862715.1 Actinomycetota bacterium
CGCTGGCGGGTGGTGAGCCCGTCGTCGGGTACGTTCAGCGGCTGTCCCTTCGGCATCAGGCAGCGCCCCTTCCCATGGTGGATCCGGTGAACCCGTGGACGGTGGAGGTCAGCGCCTCGGCGCTCACGTCGGCGACCGGCACGTGCTCGGCACCCAGGTGCTCGGCCAACTGGCGGGCCAGCCCGAGCCGCATCGGCCCGCTCTCGGAGTCGATGACGACGGTGGTGACGCCCAGACCGGCGACGTACGCAGCAGCCTGCTGGGAGCGCCGGACGGCGTCCTTGCCATGCGTCTTGGAGTTGGCACGACCGTCGGTGACGACCACCAGCAGCGGCCGCAGATCGGGGTCGCGCAGGTGCTCGCGCTGGAGCACGCGGGCAGCCTCGAGGAGGCCTTCGGCCAGCGGCGTACGTCCTCCGGCGGGCACCTCGTCGAGACGTGCCGCGGCGAGGTCGACCGACCCGGTTGGCGGCAGCACCAGCTCGGCGCCCTCGCCGCGGAAGGTGATCATCCCGACCTTGTCGCGGCGCCGGTAGGCGTCGAGCAGCAGCGAGAGGACCGCGGCCTTGACCTGCGCCATCCGCTTGCGCGCGGCCATCGACCCCGACGCGTCCACGCAGAAGAGCACCAGGTTGGCCTCCCGGCCCTCACGGACCGCGGTGCGGAGGTCCTCGATCCGCAGTTCGACCTTCGCGGAGGTGCGCGGGCGGGCGCCCTGCTTGCCCGCGGCCGCCTTGAGCGTCTCGACGAGGTGGAGCGAGCCACGGGTGCTGACGCTCGCGCCGATCCGGCGGCCGCTGCTGCCGATCGCCTTGCTCCGGCCGCCGGAGCGGCCCGTGCCCAGGCCGGTCACGGTCAGGAGGCGGGGACGGTACGCGTCGCCTGCGGCGGTGGTCGAGGTGTTCCCCGCGGACGGGCTGGGCGGGGCCTCGTCCGTCGTCGAGGTCTCGTCCTGGGACATATCGACGGGCTCGGTCTCCGAGGAGTCCTCGCGGGAGCTCTCGGTCGGCCCGACCTCCGGCTCGGACTCCGGTCCGTCCTGCGGTCCGTCCTCCGGGTCGTCGTGTTCCGGCCCGCCCTCCGGCGGCTCGGGCGGCAGCTCCTCGTCGCCGAGGATGCGGTCGAGCAGGTCCTCGTCGAGCCCGGGAGCGTCGAAGGGGTTGCGACGGCGGCGGTGCGGGAGGGCCAGCAGGGCGGCGCGGCGGATGTCTTCGCGGGTGACCTCGGAGCGACCGGCCCAGGCCGCGTGCGCGACCGCGGTGCGGGCGGTGACGATGTCGGCGCGCAGGCCGTCGACCTCGAAGGCCGCGCAGACCTCGGCGATCTTGAGCAGCCCGGGCGCGGTGAGCCGGACCTTCCCGACGAGGGCGCGAGCGGTGGCGACCCGTGCGGTCAGGTCGCGCTCGGCGGCCACAAAGCGCTCGACGAACGCGGGAGCGTCCAGGTCGAAGGCCATCCGGCGGCGTACGACCTCGGCGCGCAGCGCCGGATCCCGAGGCGCCGCGACCTCGACGGTGAGCCCGAAGCGGTCCAGGAGCTGTGGGCGCAGCTCGCCCTCCTCGGGGTTCATGGTGCCGATCAGCACGAACCGGGCGGCGTGCTCGACCGAGACGCCGTCCCGCTCGACGCTGACCCGCCCCATCGCCGCCGCGTCCAGCAGCAGGTCGACCAGGTGGTCGTGGAGCAGGTTGACCTCGTCGACGTAGAGCAGGCCGCGGTGTGCCCGGGCGAGCAGTCCCAGCTCGAACTCGACCGCACCGCGCGACAGCGCGCTCTCCAGGTGGAGCGAGCCGACGACCCGGTCCTCGGTCGCCCCTACCGGGAGCTCGACCAGGCGCACCGGCCGGCTCTCCACGACGGCGGAGGACCCGAAGGGCCCGTCCGGCGACTCGGCGGACGGGTCGGCCGGGTCGATCGAGAACCGATCCCCGGCGTAGACCGAGATCGAGGGCAGCACGGCCGCCAGACCGCGTACGGCCGTCGACTTCGCGGTCCCCTTCTCGCCACGGACCAGGACCCCGCCGATCTCCGGGGAGATGGTGGTGAGCACGAGCGCGAGGCCCATGTCGTCGAGGTCGTCCGCCTGGCAGCCGAGGACGGCAGAAAATGGGTAGTGCACCGGCATGAGAGGCTCCCGCTCCCTATCGCTTGAATGGATGGACGCGGGGCCGGTCTTCGGACTTGCCGAGTCCCCCGTGTGGGGCTCGGTTCACCGCAGCGGGCCTGTGCCGGAATCTCACCGGCTTCCCAGATTCTCCCGTCCCACCGTCCTCACCAGCTCTCATGTCGAGCCGATGGCTGGGCAGTCGGGGCACCTCGCGCCTGTGCGG
>JALZDD010000854.1 GCA_030862715.1 Actinomycetota bacterium
CGCTCGAAGATCCGGTCTCGGTCCTCGGCGGGCACGCCCGGTCCGGTGTCGCGGACCCACAGCCGCAGGGTGCCGTCGACGGTCGCCGACCCGACCGCGATCCGGTCGCCGGGTGCGGTGTGGCCGGCGGCGTTGTCGCACAGCTGCAGCATTGCCTGGGTGACCCGCTGCGGGTCCAGGCGCCAGGTGCCGGGCGTGGCCTCATCGAGGTGCCAGTCGCGCTCGGCGAGGGCACTGGCCTTGGCGAGGATGTCCTCGGTGAGCGTGTCGACGTCGACCTCCTCCAGGGTGAGGAAGTCGGGCCGGTCGTGCTTGGCCAGCAGGATCAGATCGCCGACCAGACGGCTCATCCGGTCGATCTCGTCGAGCGCCAGCCGCCGGGTCTGCTCGACCTCGGCCGGGTCGGACTCGTCGAGGAGCTCGAGGTGGCCGCCGATGATCGTCAGCGGAGTACGCAGCTCGTGCCCCGCGTCGTCGAGGAACTGGCGCTGGTCGGTGAACGCCTGCTCCAGGCGGGCCAGCATGTCGTTGAAGTTCCTGGTCAGGACCGAGATGTCGTCGTTGCCCGACTCGGGCAGCCGGGCGGAGAGGTCGCTGGCGTTGACCGCTCCGGTCGCCTGCCGAAGCCTGGTCAGCGGGGCCAGCAGCCGCCCGGACTGCCAGGCCGCGACCACGGTGACGAGCAGGGCGAGGAGGGCGGCCACGATCGTGTAGGTGCGCATCGTGCTGCGCAGCTCGGCACGGTCCTCGTCGAGGTAGGAGACGACCAGCAGTGCGCCCTCGGTGGTGCCCTGGGCGTTGTCCTGCCGCACCGGCTGGCTGGTGATGCGTACCTCGCCGTCGGCGGTGTCGAGATAGGTCGTCCCACCGTTGCGGACCACGTCGCGTACGGCGCTGTGGAACCGTGGCGAGGTGACCAGCGGGTCCTCGGGGAAGTGTGCGCGCGGCCGGCCGTCGACCCAGGCGACGAGGAGCTCGTCGTCGTCGGGCACGTTGCGGCTCAGGAACGTCCGCAGCAGGCCCTCCACGTCGTACGGTGCCCTGGTCTCGGGGTCGATGCCCTCGGTGCGCAGCCTGGAGAATTCGTCGAGCTCCTGCTCCATCTCGCGCGTGGTGGCGGCATCGACCCGGCTGAGCTCGACGGCGTAGACGATGAGGCCGGCCCCGGCCAGGGCGAGGGTGACCAGGAGGGCGACCGAGGCGGTGATCCGGGCGCGCACGGAGAGCCCCCGGCGCGGCGGGGGCGGTGTGGTCCCGGGAGGCTGAGGGTCAGTCGTCGTCATGGCGGTCGTCGCGGTCATCGTCGTCATCATCATCGTCGACGGGACCAGGGGTGACGACCGGGACACCCGACGGATCCGCGCTCGATCCTGGGCCCGAGGAGCCGGGCGAGGAGGGCGAGGCGGTCTCCGAGGGCAGCACGACGGGCTCGCGCGGCGGCGGGTCGTTCTCGGAGGCTCCGGCGAAGGAGCCGGCCAGATAGACGCCCACGATCACGAGGAAGGCCAGGGGCAGCAGGTACTTGAGGGTGCGGGACATGACCCTCCGATAGTGCCTGTCCACGAGGCCGCTGTGGGGATCCATGAGAGACCTCTCATCGATACAGTGATCCGGGTCACGACTTGTAACTGGAGGTACCCGTGTTCGTTCCGTTCAGCGTCAACGACTTCATCGACCGTGCCGCATCCGTCTACGGCGAGCGGGTGGGCATCGTCGACGAGCCCGACCAGCCGGCGGCCTCCCTCGGGGAGGTGACGTACGCCGAGATGAAGTCGCTCGCGAAGCGGATGGCGGCGAGGCTGGACGAGCTCGGCATCGGGGTGGGCGAGCGGGTCGCCATCGTCTCCCACAACTCCGCGCGACTGCTGACCGCGTTCTACGGCGTCTCCGGCTACGGCCGCATCTTGGTGCCCGTAAACTTCCGCCTCCGTCCCGACGAGGTCTCCTACATCGTGGAGCAGTCCGGTGCCTCGGTGCTCTGGGTCGACCCGGAGGTCGACGAGGCACTCAAGGACGTGACCGCCAAACACCGGTTCGTGCTCGGCGACGACACCAACCTCTACGCCGAGGAGGGCGTCGAGCCGAAGCCGTGGGAGCCGGACGAGAACGCGACCGCGGCGATCAACTACACCTCCGGCACCACCGCCCGGCCCAAGGGCGTGCAGATCACCCACCGCAACATCTGGACCAACGCGCTGACCTTCGCGCTGCATGCGGGCTGCAACGACCGTGACGTCTACCTGCACACGCTGCCGATGTTCCACGCCAACGGCTGGGGGATGCCGTTCGCGGCGACCGGCCTCGGCATCAAGCACATCGTGCTGCGCAAGGTCGACGGGATGGAGATCCTGCGCCGCGTACGCGACCACGG
>JALZDD010000870.1 GCA_030862715.1 Actinomycetota bacterium
TCGCTGGTCGGGCTGCTCCCGACGTACGACTCCATCGGGGTGCTGGCTCCGATCGCGCTCGTGGTGCTCCGGATCCTGCAGGGGATCGGCGTCGGCGGTGAGTACGGCGGCGCGGTGCTGCTGGCCACCGAGTACGCGCCGGCCGGACGTCGCGGGCTCTATGGCAGCTTCGCGCACATCGGTGTCCCGGGTGGGCTGGTGCTCGCCTCCGGGGCGTTCGCGGTGGCGTCGCAGCTGCCCGACGCGGCGTTCCTGGCGTGGGGATGGCGGGTCTGCTTCCTGATCTCGATCGTGCTGCTCGCCATCGGCGCCTGGATCCGGCTCTCGATCATGGAGACGCCTTCGTTTCAAGAGGTGCAGGAGGAGAAGAAGGTCTCCAAGCTGCCGGTCGGGGAGCTCTTCCGGCGTCAGCCGCGCACGCTGCTGCTCGGGATGGGGACCCGGTTCGTGGAGGGGTTCACCTACAACCTCTACTCGGTCTTCCTGCTCTCCTACGCGGTGGCGGACGCGGGCCTGAGCCGATCCGTGGTGCTCAACGCGATCATGGCCGGCGCGCTGCTGGGTGTGGTCATGACCGTCGTCTCCGGAGCGCTCAGCGACCGGTTCGGACGGCGGCCGGTCTACACGGTCGGGGCGGTGCTGGGGCTGGTGATCGCCTTTCCGGTCGCGGCCGCGGTGTAGTCCGGTGCGGTGGTGCCGTCGGTGGCGGCCTTCGTCGGTGGGCTGGGCCTGGTCTACGGCACCGTCTACGGGCCGCTGGCGGCGTTCTGGAGCGAGCTGTTCGACACCCGCTACCGGTTCTCCGCGCTCAACGCGCTCTACCAGATCTCAGGAGTGGTGGCCTCCGGGCTGACGCCGCTGATCGCGGCCGCCCTGGTGGCGCTCTCCGATGACCGCTCGCTGTGGTGGGTGGCCGGCTACAACGTCGTGGTCGCCGTGATCAGTCTGACCTGCATGTGGGTGCTGCCGGAGACCCGTGGCGAGAGGCTGCGGGACACGGCGGTCGACGAGGCGCGGGCCGAGCCCGCTAGAGAGGTGGTGGCGTGATGACCGGTCCGCTGCGTACGAATCAGGATCTCGACCCGGCCGCGTTGCGGCAGGCCTTCGGGGTCTTCCCCAGCGGGGTGGTGGCGGTCGCCGCCGTGGTCGACGGCCGTCCCGTCGGTCTGGCCGCGTCGTCGTTCACCTCGGTGTCCCTGGACCCGCCCCTGGTCTCCTTCTCCGTGGCCCGGACCTCGAAGACGTGGCCCGATCTGCGGCGCTCCTCGCACCTGGGCGTCACCGTCCTCGCCGAGCACCACGGTGAGGTCTGCCGCCAGCTCGCCGGCCCCGTCGACTCCCGCTTCGACGGCCTCGTCGTCAGCTCGTCCCTCGACGGAGCCCTCACCCTCGACGAGGGCCTGGCGCAGTTCGACTGCACCGTCTACCGCGAGGTCGAGGCCGGCGACCACATCGTCGTACTCCTCCAGCTCCATGCCGCCGACCACGGCGCCGGCCAGCCCCTCGTCTTCCACCGCTCCAACTTCGGAAAGCTGGCCAGCTGAGCCTCGGCGGCTCCTCAACCGATCCAGGCGATCAGGGGGATGCGAGACTTCTCCTGTGCGTGTCATCGTCGTCGGAGCAGGGATCGCCGGGCTCACCGCGGCCCGCGATCTGTCGCTGAAGGGCCACCGGGTCACGGTGCTGGAGGCGTCCGACCGCGTCGGGGGAAAGATCCGCGGGGAGTCGGTGGCCGGGCAGACGGTCGATGTCGGCGCCGAGGCGATGCTCAACCGCCGACCGGAGGGCGTATCCCTCGCTCGTGAGGTCGGCCTCGACGTGGTCCACCCGACCGACGCGAAGTCCTCGATCTGGTCGCGCGGCGCGCTGCGGCCGATCCCTCGGTCGATCATGGGCGTACCCCTCGACCTGGACGCGCTGGAGTCCTCGGGCCTTCTCTCGGAGGAGACCCTGGAGGTCGTACGCCGCGAACCCACGCTCCCACCTGCGAAGACGGACGAGGACATCTCGGTCGGTGACTTCATCGCGTCCCGTTTCGGGGACGAGACGGCCGACCGGCTGGCGGACCCGCTGCTGGCCGGTGTCTACGCCGGCCACGCCCGCGCGATCTCGGTGAAGGCGGCTGCCCCGCAGCTGTTCATGCTGGCCGAGAAGGGGTCGCTGCTGGAAGCCGCGGCCGCGCTCCCGAGCTCGACGGTCCCGGTGTTCGCCGGGATCGACGGCGGCATGTCCCGGTTGCCCGCGAACCTCGCCGAGGGCCTCGACATCCGGCTCGACACCCCCGTTGACACCGTCACCAGGACCCCGCAGGGCTTCCTGATCGAGAGCGGCGGCGACGTGGAGACCGCCGACGCCGTCGTGGTCGCAACCCCCGCTCCGTTCGCCGCGAAGCTGCTCCGGTCGACCGCGCCGTCTGTCGCGCGCGAGCTGTCCGGGATCGAGACCGCGAGCGTCGCCGTGGTGACCTTCGCCTTCCCCGACCTCCCCGCTGAGCTGGCCGACAGGTCCGGATTCCTCGTCCCGCCCGTCGAGGACTGCGCGATCAAGGCCTCGACCTTCTCCTTCGCGAAGTGGGCCTGGGTGGGGGAGCGCGGCAACTACCTGCGTGCCTCCATCGGGCGCCACGGCGAGCCACCCTCGGACGACGACGACCGGCTCGTCGCCGACTCCCTGGCTGCCCTGGAGCGGATCGCCGGTATCACCGCCAAGCCGGCCGACGTGCACGTCCAGCGCTGGCCCGACGCCCTCCCGCAGTATCCGGTCGGACATCTCGACCGCGTCGCCCGCATCCGTCAAGGACTCCGGGGCGTGCCCGGTCTGGCCCTCGCAGGGGCCTCCTACGACGGCGTCGGGATCCCCGCCACGATCGGGTCAGCTCATCGTGCCGCGGCCGAGCTTGGGTGAACATCCCGCAGGAACTCGATGATCCCGTCGAGAGCCTCGCGGGCGGCAGGCGCGACGCCGGGGAGCGACATGAACCCGTGGAACGCGCTGTCGTAGTCCACGAGCGAGACGGAGGTCCCGGCAGCGCGGAGAGCGTCGGCATACCGCGTGCCGTGGTCGCGGATCGGGTCGTGCAGCGCCGTGATGATGTGCGCCGGCGGCAGGTCGGCATGCGATGCAGCACGCAGGGGAGAGGCCTGCCAGGACTCGTCCCCGTAGCGCTCGCCCATGTAGAGGTGGCCGAAGGTGCTCATCTGCGTCGAGGTGAGCACCGGCCCGTTGGCGTTGGCCGCCTCGGAGGGGAACT
>JALZDD010000878.1 GCA_030862715.1 Actinomycetota bacterium
GTCAGCTTGTTCACGAAGTCGGCGTGGTCGCGTTGGGCGTTCTCGACCCACATCACGTCGTCGAAGAGCAGCTCGTCGTTGTTGCTGGGGGTGAGCCGGCGGTGGGCCAGGCCGGGTGCGCAGACGAGCACCTTCCTGAGCCTGCCGACCTCGGAGTGGACGCCGTACGCGGACTCCTGCTCGGACATGGGATGCCTTTCTGTTGAGGACGAGGTCAAAGGGAGATCCGGCCGGACCACAGGCCGACGACGGCGATCGCCGCTCCGATGAGGATCGCGCCGAACAGCGCGATCTCGGTGGGACTGAAGATCCTCCGGCCATGCTCGCTGCGGGCCTTGATGTACAGCAGCGACGCCGGCGCGAGGATCAGCGTCATCAGCAGCACGAACTTCAGCCCAGCAGCGTCGAAGAGGAAGATCGTGTACGCCGTCGCGATGCCGGCCACGATTGTCTCCTTGCGACGTACGCCGGCCGGCACCCCTTCGTACGCCTCGCCGGTCAGGCCGAGCTTGAGCGCGTACGCGGCGGCCAGCAGGTAGGGCAGGATCGCCAGGCTCGTGGCGAGATCGAGCATGAAGTTGAGCGCGTCGTTGACGAACAGGGTGAGGGCGAGGAGCCCCTGGACGCCCAGTGATGTCACCACGAGTGCGGTGATCGGGGTGCCGTTGCGGTTCTCCTGGCCCAGGAATGCGGGCATGTCGTCGGCGCGGGCCGGGATGTACATGACCTCCGCGGCCATCAGTGTCCAGGCGAGGTAGGCACCCAAGACCGACACGATCACCGCGACGCTGATG
The DNA here is from genome assembly GCA_030862715.1 of Actinomycetota bacterium. Next base: position 795 of record JALZDD010000878.1, read on the forward strand.
AACACCTCGCCCCAGTCGCCGACCACCGACTCGAAGACGCCGACCATCGACGGCTGCCGGGTGTCGGCCAGCTCCGGCTGCGGGACGACGGAGTAGCTGGAGAGGGTGACCAGCGCGAAGATCGACAGCACGCTGAGGAAGCCCAGCACGGTGGCCTTTCCGACGTCCTCGCGCTTCTTGGCGTATCGGGAGTAGACGCTGGCCCCCTCGATGCCGATGAAGACGAAGGTGGTGATCAGCATCGTGTTGCGGATCTGCTCGTCGAGGTTGCCGAGATCGCCGTAGCCGGTCGCGACCCAGTTGTCAGCGAAGACGCCGGCATCGAACGAGATGAAGAGGACCACGATGAACACCAGGATCGGCAGGACCTTGAAGATCGTGACGATCCGGTTGATCACGGCGGCGTCCCGGACGCCGCGCGCGATCAGATAGTGGAATAGCCACACACCCACGGTCGAGAGCGCGACCGCGAGCACGGTGTCGCCGTCACCGAAGCCGTCGAAGAACGCGCCGATGGTGGCGCCGATGAAGACCCAGTAGAAGGTGTTGCCGGCGATGGAACTCGCCCAGAAGCCGATCGCGGAGTTGAAGCCCGCGTAGTCGCCGAAGCCGGCCTTGGCGTAGATGAAGACCCCGGAGTCGAGCTCTGGCTTACGGATCGCGAGGCTCTGGAAGACGAACGCCAGCATGAGCATGCCGGCGCCCGCGATCGCCCAGGCGATGAGCGAGCCGAGGATGCCGGTGGCGACCCCGAACCGGGCCGGCAGGGAGAAGACCCCGGCGCCGACCATCCCGCCCACGACCATCCCGGTCAGGGTGGGGAGACTCATCTTCGCCGCAGCGGGTGCCTCGGTCGTGGCAGCGTCAGAACTCATGCTGGCTCCTGTTTCCTTGACGGGTGAGCCCAGTTGTGGTCGGTAGCAACCGTTCGCATCTTTACACTCCCGGACGGAGTCATAACAGGGTCCTTCATCTGTTTTCTGCCGCGCATCCGGTGCCCGGACGCTGTGCCAGGTTCGCTGACGAAGGTGCGTACGGCAGCCTCCCGATCTGATGTCGGATCCGATCCGTCCACCTCACCCGGAACGTGTGATCCGCCCTGCAGCATCTGCCACAACGCTGGGACGGTCCTGTGAAGGGAGACAACGATGGGTTTGCGAGACCGACGCGAGAAACGCCAAGAGGAACGTGAGACCTTCGGGCGGGGCGGGAGCGCCAGCCGCTTCCAGATGCGCCAGAAGATGATCTCCATCGGCGACGACTACTGGATCGAGAACGAAGACGGAGACCGGGTCTTCCACGTTGACGGAAAGGCGTTGAGGCTGCGTGACACGTTCGATCTCGAGGACGCCCACGGCACCAAGATCTGCCGCATCCAGACCAGGGTCCTGCACATCCGGGACTCGATGGCGATCGAGGACGCCGACGGCGAACAGCTCGCCCTCGTGCACAAGGCCCTCATCTCACCGCTGCGTGAACGCTGGAAGGTCGACCGCAGGCAGGGAGAGGACTGGACGGTCCAGGGCAACATCGTCGACCACGAGTACGACGTCGAAGCCGACGGCCGCAAGATCGCCGAAGTGTCCAAGAAGTGGTTCCGCGTCCGGGACACCTACGGTGTCGAGGTCGCACCCGGCGAAGATCCTGCGCTCATCCTTGCCGTCACCGTCGCCGTCGATGCGATGGTCCATCCTGCGAAGTGACGAGGGTCCGTCCGGGCTTCGCCAAGGAAAGGGGAGTCGGCGCACGGCGTCCGTCGTAGGGTCTTGGTGATGAGCGACATCCGGCGCACTCGGGTCGCCCGCGCGGTCAGCATGCTGCGAGGGCAGCTGCGAGCGCCGTTCGCGGCAACGGCCGGCACCGTGTTGCTTCTCTGGGCGTCGCTGACCCCGTCACTGATGCCGCGGACCGCACTCTTCCAGGCGCTGCTCACCGCGCTGTGCATGCTGGCGGGGTACGGCGCGGGCGCGTTGGCCGGATGGCTGGTCCGCAGCTGTGGTGGCCGGTTGGCCGGCCGGGCACGAGTAATCGCGTGGCGGGTTCTCGCCGTCGTCGGCGTCCTCGGCACCCTGATCGTCCTCGGACTGTCGTTGCGGTGGGAGAACGAGGTACGCGATCTGGTCGGAGTCGACCGGGTGGGCATCTGGCACCTGGTGCTCACCGTGCTGATCACCGTGGTGCTGCTTGCGCTGCTGCTCGGGCTGTCGCGGGGGATCAGGGCTCTGGGCGGCTCGATCGGCCGGTTCCTCGGCCGGTTCCTCCCTGCTGCCGCATCCACCGTGATCGGTGGCCTGATCGCTGCCGTCCTGATCTATGAGCTGGCCATCGGAGTCGGGGGCAACCGGCTGCTGGGAGCACTCGACGCGAGCTTCGCCACGATCAACGAGGAGTTCACCACCGGCGTGCCCGAGCCCACGACGCCCGAGCTCACGGCCGGCCCCGCCTCGTCCCAGGCATGGGAGGACCTCGGCCGCCAAGGAAGGGTCTTCATCGCGAGCGCGCCGACCGCGGCGGACATCGGCGAGTTCACCCAGGAGCCGGCCCAACAGCCGGTGCGTGCCTACATCGGAGCTGGCGACGAAGGCGTCCACATCCGCGACGAGGCGCAGGCCGCGGTGGCCGAGCTCGACGCGCTCGGCGGCTTCGACCGGGCGGTGATCAACGTGGTGACCGGCACCGGTCGGGGCTGGATCAACGAGAACCAGGCCCAAGCGCTGGAGTTCATGTGGGGTGGCGACACGGCGACGGTCAGCCTGCAGTACTCCTACCTCCCCAGCTGGATGTCCTTCGTCCTGGACCGCCAGCGTGCGCAGGACGCGGGCCTGGCGCTCTTCGACGCCGTCTACGGACGCTGGCTGGAGATCCCCGAGGCCGAACGTCCGCTGCTGGTGGTGAGCGGCGAGAGCCTGGGCAGCTTCGGCGGCGAGGCCGCCTTCAGCGGAGCCCAGGATCTCGCGACCCGCACCGATGGTGCCCTGTTCGTGGGCCCGACGGCCGACAACCGGCTCTGGAACCGGTTCACCGAGGAACGCGAGTCGGGCACCCCTCAGGTGCTGCCGATCGTGGACGACGGCGAGATCGTACGCTTCGCCGACCGGCCCGAGCAGTGGGAGCTGCCCGGCGCCTGGGAGGGCACGCGGATCGGCTATCTCCAGCACGCGAACGACCCGATCACCTGGTGGTCGCCGGCGGTGGCGCTGGAGCGCCCCGACTGGCTGGAGGAGGAGCGCGGCCGGGACGTCTCCCCAAACGTACGCTGGATCCCTGGGGTGACGATGTTGCAGCTGGGTGTCGACCAGTTCTCCGCCAACTCCGTGCCCAGCGGGCAGGGCCACCAGTTCGGCACCGCACCGGTGTATGCCTGGGCCGCGATCCTGCCGCCTCCGGAATGGACCGATCAGCGCACCGACGAGCTGGCCGCCGTGATCGGCCGGCGAACCTGGCTGAGTTGAGGCGTTGCGTTGCCAGGTCCTCCTGATCAGACCTGGGGCAGGCGGTTCAGGACTGCACGTAGAGGCGGCCACCGGTCGCGCCCTCGGCGAGTCACGGCATATCCGCGCAGTCGCACTCTGGGGTCGGTCAGGGGTCGCACGGTGACGCCACGGCGTGAGGTGCGTCCTCGCGGCAGCAACGCGAGTCCGTGACCGGCGAGGATGAGGTCGTCCACGAGCTCGAGGGCGTCGACGCGGTGGACGACTCGGGGAGTGAATCCGGCCATCGACGCCAGCGTGCGCAGCACCTCCTCGTCGGCGGTGTGACGCGAGTTCACGATCCAGTCCCGGTCGGCATAGGTCGCGAGCGGAGCACGCGGCTCGTGCGACCGCACTCCGAGGCCCCATTCGACCTCCCACAGCGCCACGGTGTCGTGGTCGCTGCGCCAGGAGGCGGGGGCGACGTTGTAGTCATAGACAAGAGCAAGATCGATGTCGTCGCGCGCCAGCAGGGCCAGAGCCTCTGGCGGCTCGTGCTCGTGCACCCGCACCTCGAGGCCGGGGTGAGCCTCCCGGAGGCCGTCGATCGCGGGCATGAGTGAACGCCGGATCGCGGTGGCGAAGCCGGCCACCCTGAGCACGCCGACCGGCTCCGCGTCCGGATCGAGGTCGAGACGCGCGGCATCGACCGCCGCCAGGATGGTGACGGCGTGTTCGGCAAGACGGTGGCCTGCCGGAGTGAGGCGGACGCGCCGGCCATCGGGCTCGATGAGGTCTGTGCCGACGTCCCGTGCCAGCGCCGCGATAGCCTGCGACACGCTCGATGTGCTGGTCCCGACCTCGGCGGCGACCTCGTGCATCGAGCCGAGACGAGAGAGTTCGAGCAACATCCGGAGCCGACGCACGTCCACGGCATTCATTGTTTCGGATTTGCGAACGTAATGTCCAGCAATGTCACGTGGACACGAACGGATCTCATCGGGTCGACTTGATGGCATGACCACCACAGCTCCCTACTCCGCCCGTACCGGCGCCTCCATGGCAATGGCGGCCATGCTCTGTGTCCAACTGGGTCTCGCGGCATCGGTGGGCCTGATCGACCAGCTCGGCGCGGCGGGCGTCGCCTGGCTGCGCCTGTTCTGGGCGGCTCTGCTGCTTCTTGTCCTCGTCCGGCCGCGTCCCTCGGCGTTCGGGCGAGAGACGCTGCTGGCCGGTGTCGCTCTCGGCGTGGTCACCTCCGGCCTGACCCTGCTGTTCATGGCGGCCCTGACCCGGCTTCCGCTCGGCACGGCCGCCGCTCTGGAGTTCCTGGGGCCGCTCGGGGTGGCCGTTGTCCGCAGCCGCGGCATCGCCCGGGCATGGGCGCTCGTGGCAGCCGGTGGCGTGCTGTGCCTGACCCAACCATGGGACGGCACCGTGGACGCGGTCGGTGTCGCCTTCGCTCTGGGCGCGGCCGTGTGCTGGGCGTCCTACATCTTGCTGACCCAGAAGATCGGCGATGCGGTCAGCGGAATCGGTGGGCTCGCCATCTCCATACCGGTCGCGGCGGTCGTCGCCAGCATCGTGGTCGGACCTGGCATCGTGGGAAAGCTCACCCCGGAGCTGGTGCTCGCCGGCCTGGGGTTGGCCCTTCTGGTGCCGGTGGTGCCCTTCGCCCTGGAGATGCTGGCGCTACGTCGCCTCACCGCCGGTGCCTTCGGGACGCTCATGGCGCTCGAGCCGGCGCTCGCGCTGGTGATCGGGTTCGTCGCTCTCCATCAGGTGCCCAACCTCATCGCGGTGCTCGGGATCGGGCTCGTGGTCGCGGCCGGCGTCGGAGCAGAGCGTGCCGGAGGCCGCAGTCCGTCTGGCCCGGCTGACGAGACTCCACACAGCGCCGCGGAGACGACGCTCCTGTGCGGCTAGTCCCGCCTTCGCGCTCAGCCCTGGCTGATCAGGCTCTGGGCGACGGTGCGTACGCGGTCGATGGGGACCGCGAAGCCGATGCCGATGTTGCCGCTGGGTCCGCCGAGGGTGGCGATGGAGGTGTTGATCCCGACGACGCGACCCTCGAGGTCGACCAAGGGGCCGCCGGAGTTGCCGGGGTTGATGGCGGCGTCGGTCTGGATCATTTCGGGCCTCGATCCTGAGGAGCGGTGGGGTGAGCTGACGATGCCGGAGGTGACCGTGCCGTTGAGGCCGAGAGGCGAGCCGACGGCGATCACGGGCTGTCCGATCCGGAGGTTGCCGCTCTGGCCGATGGTGGCGGCGCGTACGGCATTGGGGTTGGTGGCGATCACCGCGATGTCGTTGCGCTCGTCGCTGCCGATGACGCGACCCGAGGTGGTGCTGCCGTCGGCCAGCACCAGGCTCACCGAGTCGGAGCCCTGGACGACGTGGGCGTTGGTGACCACGTGGCCGACGCCGTCGATGGCGACCCCGGAGCCGGTGCCGCGGCCGGCACGGACCTGCACCACGCTGGGCAGGATGCGCTGGGCGGCGGCTTCGGTGGCGTTGGTCGGCGCGCCTCCCTGGGGTGCGGGGGCCGGGGCGGCGATGGTGCCTGCGGTGGGTTCGCGGTCGGGGGTGATGAGGGTGATCGCGCCGCTGGTCGCCGCGCCCGCGACGACGGCCGCCGCGAGGGTGAGGGTGACGGTGCGCGCACGTCGAGGTCGCCTGGCCAGCGCGGCGGGCGGCTCCGGAGGAGTGCCGGTCGGCCGGGTCTGCGGAGAGGCCGTATTAGGGGATTTGGGTTGGGCGACCAGCCGCACCCTGCCGTAGCGGTCACGCACCACACGTCGTGCCGGAGGGGGCGCCGACAGGGGGGTCGGGCTCGGCACGGACGGTGGTGTCGGCGGGGGTGCGACTGGTCGGATCGGGGGTGGTGGTGCGGGCTGGAGCGGGCGGAGGGCGCGGGCGGGTGGGGCCGAGATGGTCCACTGCTGGGGTCCGGTGGGGCGGCCGAGGCCGGGCCCGGGCGATGCGGTGTCGTTCACGAGAGTGCCTTTCCGGGTGCCTAGATGAGCCGGGCGAACCAGCGCAGGGAGAGCGCGGCGGCGACGAAGGCGAGGATCATGGCGCCGACGACGACCCAGACGGTGATCTCGCGGTACTCGACGTGGTAGCCGACGAGCGTGCCGATGTCGTCGTAGACCTCGCGCAGCTCGTCGGCGCTGGAGGCGCGGTAGAACTGGCCGCCGGTGGTGTCGGCGAGCTCGCGCAGCGTGTCCTCGCGGACCTCGACCGACTGTCCGCCGGGCAGGGAGGCGCTGGATCCTTCGGTGCCGTAGGCGATCGTCGAGACCGGCAGACCCGCCTCACTGGCGGCCTCGGCCGCGGCCACCGGGTTGCGACCTGCGGAGTTGCCGCCGTCGGAGAGGAGTACGAGGTGGGCCGGGGACCCGCTCTCGTCGGTGTCGTCCTCGGTGTCGTCGGGTGAGGGTGAGGCGGATGGACCGCCAGCGGCGGCTTCGTCCAGGATCTGCCGCAGGTCGTTGACCGAGGAGTAGACGGCCTCACCGATGGCAGTGCCTCCGTCGGGTGGGCCGAGACCTTCGACGCTCCGGGTGACCAGGGCATGGTCGGTGGTCGGGCTGGAGACGACGCGGGCGTTGCTCGAGAAGCTGACGAGCCCGACGTTGTAGCGCGGTGGCAGCTGTTCGATGAAGTCGACGGCGGCTGCCTTGGCGGCCTCGAGGCGGTTGGGTGGCATGTCCTCGGCCGACATCGAGGCGGAGGTGTCGATGGCGACCAGGATCGTGGCGCGCTCGTACGGCACCTGCGCCCGGACCTGCGGCTGGGTGGTCGCGACCGCGAGCAGGGCCAGGGCACCGACGATCAGCCCGGCGGCCAGGTGGCGGCGCCAGCGTGGACGGTGCGGGACGAGACGCTCGAGCATGGGCGCGGTGGCGAACCGGAGGGCGTACTTGATCCGGCGGCGCTGCATCACCAGGTAGCCGATGGCGAGCAGGGCGACCGGGACCAGCGCGAGCAGGAACAGGGGCTGGGTGAGTCTCATCGAAGGCTCCTTCCGATCAGTGGGTGGCCGTGCGTGAGCGGGCCGGCCGGGGATGCCGCGCCCGGCGGCGCAGCAGGCGGATGAGCAGGCGTGCCCAGTCGTCGTCGGTGGAGACCCGCAGGTGGTCCGCGCCGGCGGCCCGGACGGCCTCCGCGTTGTGCTCGCGAAGCGACCTCATCGCCTCGGCGTACGCCGCCCGCAGCCGCGGGTCGGAGGTGTCGGCCTCGTGCTGACGGCCGGTCTCCGGGTCGAGGATCGTGACGTGGCCGACGGCAGGCAGGTCGAGCTCGCGAGGGTCCACGATCTCGACGACGATCACGTCGTGGCGCGCGGTGAGCCGCCGCAGTGCCGGCTCCCAGTCGAAGGGCCGCTCCCAGGTCCCGTCCGTGGGCAGGAGGTCGGACACGATCACCCGCAGTCCGGGGATCCGGGCGCGCCGGCCGAGCTCGACCAGCGCCGCTGCGAAGGTGGCGCCGGGTGTTTCCACGCCGCCACTACGCGGCGAAGGTGGCTCCGAGGTCAGCAGCCGACGGGCGACCCGGCGACCCGTGGTCGGCGGGCGCCAACGTACGCCGCCGGCATCGAGGATCCCGAGACCGACCCGGTTGCCGGGGCCGTCGGCCACGATGCCGATCGCGGAGACGGTCGCCTCGGCGACCTCCACCTTCTCGGCGAGCGCGGTGCCGAAGGCCATGCTGGGCGTGCGGTCGACCAGGACCCAGGTCTCGAGCTCGTGCTCGGCCTGGGTGAGCCAGACGTGCGGGTCGCCCAGGCGGGCGGTGGCGTTCCAGTCGATGCGGCGTACGTCGTGGCCGGGGGAGTATGGGACCAGCTCCTCGGCGTCGCTGCCCGGACCGAGTCGCAGCCCGGCCGTCTCGCCCTGGAGCAGCCCGCTCACCCGGCGCTGGACCGTCAGGTCCAGCCTCCGGAACGCACCGTCGGGCGAACGCCGCGCCGGGTTCATGAGGCCAGCTCCGCATCAGGCGTCGGCTCGGCGGTCTCGGAGTCGTCGTCGCTCGGCGTCGCCCGCGGTTGCGGGACCACGGCGAGGACGGCGTCCACCACAGCGCGGGGGTCGACCCCGTCGGCCTCGGCGTCGAAGGTGAGCACCAGCCGGTGGGCGAGGATGTCGCCGGCCAGGTCGGCGACATCGGCGGGCAGCACGTAATCGCGCCCGCGCAGCAGCGCCAGGGCACGACCTGCGGTGATGAGGCCGAGGCTGCCGCGGGCGCTGACGCCGTAGGCCAGCAGGCCGTCGAGGTGGCGGAGCCCGTAGGCATGCGGCGTACGCGTCGCCATGACGAGCTTGACCGCGTACTGAGCGACGGTGTGATGGACGAAGACCTGGTCCGCTCGTGACTGGAGGTGCCGCAGCGTGGTGGCGTCGAGGATCTGCTCCGCGTGCGGCGGCTGGGAGCCCATCCGCTGGATGATGGTCATCTCCTCGAGCTCGTCGACGTGGCCGACGTCGACCTTGAGCAGGAACCGGTCGCGCTGGGCCTCGGGCAGCCGGTAGACGCCGTCGTTCTCGATCGGGTTCTGGGTGGCGAGGACGAGGAACGGGTCGGGCAGACGGTGGCTGGTGCCGCCGATGCTGACCTGCCGCTCCGCCATCGCCTCCAGCAGCGCGGACTGCACCTTGGCCGGCGCCCGGTTGATCTCGTCGGCGAAGACGAGGTTCGCGAAGACCGGTCCCAGCTCGGTGTCGAACTGCTCCGCCGACGGGCGCCAGACCCGGGTGCCGACGATGTCGGAGGGCATCAGGTCCGGGGTGAACTGGAGTCGGGCGAACGAGCCGCCGACGACGCCGGCGAGGGTGCGTACGGCCAGGGTCTTGGCGACGCCCGGCACACCCTCGAGCAGCACATGGCCGCGGGCGAGCAGCCCGACCAGCATCCGCTCGATCATCAGGTCCTGGCCCACCACGACCCGCTTGACCTCGAACAGCACTCGCTCGAGGACGGCGCTGGTTCCGATGTCGGACTGGGCCGGCGATGTGATCGACTGCTTGTGCTCTGGCTCCCACATGGGGACCTCCCTGGCTGTGTCCTGATGGGTCTGCTGAGCACCGATCACATCGAAGAAGGGCGAAAACCAGCGGAAACGGCACCGAAAGCGATCCGAAAGAGCTGGGCGGAACCGATACAGAGCGATTACGTCCTACGCATGGGCGCCGGCCGGGCCACGCGCTACCGTTCTTGAGCGTGAGGGTCTTGATCGTCGAGGACCAGGCGGGCCTGGTCAGCGCCCTGCGGGTCGCATTGCAGCGGGAGGGGTACGCCGTCGACGGGGCCGGATCTGTCGCCGATGCCCTGGAGAAGCTCGGTGTGAACGCCTACGACCTCGTCGTCCTGGACATCAACCTGCCCGACGGCAGCGGCTTCGAGGTCGCCGCGGCGCTGCGTACGGGTGATGTGGAGGTCCCCGGCGAGGAGGCACCGCGGATCCTGATGCTCACCGCCCGCAACCGGCTCGACGACCGGGTCCGCGGCCTCGACGTGGGGGCTGACGACTACCTGACCAAGCCGTTCGAGCTCGCCGAGCTGACCGCGCGGCTGCGCGCGCTGCTGCGCCGGCCGAGCAGCGACGGCACCGCCGTGCTGACGCACGGACCGATCCGGCTCGACACCGCCCGCCAGCTGGCCCGGCGGGGCGACCGCGAGCTCGGGCTGACCCTCAAGGAGTTCTCCGTCCTGCGCTACCTGATGACCCGGCCCGCCTACATCGTCTCGGCCGAGGAGCTCCTCGAGCACGTGTGGGACGAGAACGCCGACCCGTTCACCCAGACCGTTCGAGTCACCGTCGGCACCCTGCGCCGCAAGCTCACCGTCGGCGAGGAGGCTCCGGCCCTGGAGACCGTCGTCGGCCGCGGCTACCGGCTCCGTGACCTGCCCGAGCTCGACCAGGGCGCGACCGCATGAGCG
>JALZDD010000883.1 GCA_030862715.1 Actinomycetota bacterium
CGATCGAGGAGTCGCTCCTCCCCGTCCTGCCAGTCCTGACCCAGCACCACCGCGTCGTCATCGCGTCCGTCCGCGACCCCGAGCTCGAGGCCACCGCCACCTCCCGCGACACCCTCGAGGACGTCTATGCCGCAGCCGCCGCCGAACAGACCCTCCGCCGTCGCGACCACACCGCCGCCATGCTCCGCACCCTCGGCGTCGACATCGTCGACGCCGACGCCGAGTCCCTCCCGCCCGCTCTCGCCGACCACTACCTGCAGCTCAAGGCCACCGGCCAGCTCTGAGGTCGATCAAGCCTCGGACACGTCGGGCTTCGACATCACGAGCATCGTTATCGACTCTTGCGGGACGAGCGCGCCGGGGTCCTGCCTCACCTCGGCCTCGAGCGCCGCGATGCCGGTGCGAAAGTCCTCATCGGGCATCCGCACGAGAGTCGACAGCGTACGCAGCCGGAGCCGTTCGAACGCCTCACCCTTGGTCTCCGCAGACGGCATCTCCACCCATACGAGCCCGGGCGACGACGCCAGCCCAGCGGCCGAGAAGATCTCGATCTCCTCGGCGAGCGGGCGATACATCGCCGCATCCACCTCGGCACCGTGAGGGAAGTGCCGCAGCCACCAGAGGTCGGGCATCAGGTCACTGAACTGCGCACGGCACAGGAGTACGCCGCCAGGACGGAGCACGCGCGCGATCTCCTCGGCACCGCGAGAACGGTCCGTGACGTGATGCCAGGCAAGAAACATCAGGCAGTAGTCGACCGACTCGTCCTCGAGCGGGATCTCCTCAGCACTGCCTGGCAGATAGCGGACATCCTCGTGTGCCGATGACCGCTTGGCCGTCTCGCGCATCCCTGTTGACGGTTCGACCCCGGCAACGGGCCCGAAGGTATCGGCGAGCATCGGCGAGAAGCGGCCGGTGCCCGATCCAAGATCGAGACCGACGAGCGGTCTGCGCCGCGGCAATCGCTGGTCGAAGGCATCTGCCCAGGCGGCGTACTGCTCCGCCTTCAGTGCTCGACCACGGGCATAGTCGCGGTGGATGGGACCGTCATAGTTGGTCTTGGACATGAGCGCTCCTGGACGTGATCAGGTAGCGACTTCACTCAACCAGGCTTTTGTCCCGTCAGATGCCCTTCACCGATGGCGGTGAAGGGTCGCAGCGCTCGGACCAGGCGTGCCATGGCACCGGAACCCTAGCTGCGTCCCGTCGTGGCCCCAACGCTAATGCGTACCGGCATGTCAGTCGAGCAGGCGAAGATCGAACTGGTCAGCAACCGCAGAGTGAATGTCGGAGTCGGGCACAAGGTAGACAACGACACTCTGGCTTTCGTCCGCGACGGAGACGAGATATCGACCCGCCTGCCAGAACTCAGCCGAAAAAGCATACGGCGCGACCTGGACGAAGCTTTCCCAGAGTCGGTCATCGGCCGAGTCCACAAGGCTCGTCATCGCATAGTTCTCGGACTCCGCTTTCGTTCCCTTGAGCGATCGCAGGAAGGCTCGGGCATCAACGACCGCAGGCGGCGCCTCCGCGAAGGCCGGCATGTCGGTCTGGAACTCAGATCCATGGGGCCGAAGCAGCCTCAACAGCGCTCGAACCTGATCCCGCTGCTCGTCCTCGGTCGCAACGTGCGGAAACTCCACCGCGTACGCCTTGGGTCTGGCCGCTCTGGATCTCCGCCACCATGCCACTGGATCCCTCATTCAACTCGAAGCTCTTCAGACCAACCGTTGAAGAACGCCACCAGGTCGGGCACGGAACCTTCATCGAGCGGGAACTGTCGAGCGTTGATCTGATTCACCATGCGCGCCATCTGACCGAACACTCTCCGGTCGAACCCTAGGTCCCGCTCAGCCGCCAGCTCAAGCAGTTTCGGTTTGCCGAACCGTTGGGCGAGGTTGAACACATCGACGAAGTCCCGTGGGGCTGCACGGCCGAAGAGAGCCAGTGTCTTGCGCCCGGCATTCTCCTCCAAACCGATCGTTGGTCCGAGGAACGTGACCGTCGGCGGCAGGATGAGGCTGGCATCGATGCCGAGGTCGACCTCGATCTTGTCGTCGGCGCCGATGACAGAGAGGCGTACGAACTCGTCGGCCTCCCAGACGATCGCCGTCTGCCAACCACGATCGCGACATCTCGCGACGAATGCGGCTTTCGCGGCAGGCACGTCTCCTTTCCACGTGCAGCGAAGAAGTCGAGGTCGTCAGTGACCCGCTCGACCGCACCCAACGCGATCAGCGCAGCACCACCTGCGAGGAGAAACCCTTCAGACTCCGGGAGATCGAAGAATGTGCGGGCAACTTCTTCCTGGAAGGCCGTGATGAGATCCGTCTGGCTCATCGCTAGGCGGTCTCTCGGAAGTCCGACACGGCGCTCTGCCACGCCTGACGGATCTCGGGCGGCACGAACATGTCGTCCCACATGTCGACGAGCTGCCGGCCGTCGACATAGTCGACCAGGACCGATGGGGTCGCCTCCAGCATCAGCGTGCGGTACGCGAGTGCTCGGTCGTTCCAATCAGCAAGGTCGAAGGTGTTACCGCCGCCCGACCAATGAACGCTGTGCGGCAGGGTCACGGTCGCGGTGGCCCGTTCGGGGTCGAGCCGCCACAGGCGGTTCGGCACTGACAGCGGTCGGCCGATCCGGCTCATCACGGTCCGGAACGAGACGAGCCCGCTCGGCGTACGCACCATCTCGATCGGATCGGGCTCGTCGGAGACCTCGAGCCCGACGGTCCGCATCACGTCGGCGACCTTGCGGAGCTCGGCGCGGCCGTGGCCGGCCTCGAGCTCGATGACGAATCGGCGGCCGACGCCCGCGAGCTCGGCGAGCTCGGCCTGGGTGAGGCCAAGCGTCTTGCGCACGCTGCGCACGAGCTCGCCGATCTCGCCTGGGGACATCGTTGCCATGCCTCCAGCGTACGCTCAAATGTTCCCGACTGGGAACATTCAGGACTCGGTGGCGACGCGGTCCTCGAGCAGGCGCTCGTCGATGTCGCCAGTCTCGCCGCGGGAGGCGGCGGCGCGACCGACGATGAAGACGTACGCGAAGAAGGCGAGCTCGGCGAAGATGCCGATGCCGACGCGGGCCCATGTGGGTAGGGGCGAGGGGGTGACGAAGGCTTCGATGATGCCGGAGATCAGGAGCACGACGATGAGGCCGAGGGCTATGCCTGCGGCGGTGCGGCCCTCTCGGGCCATCGACTGTCCTCGGGTCAGCGAGCCGGGGTCGATCCAGGACCAGAAGATCCGCAGCCCGACGGCGCCGGCGACGAAGACGGCGGTCAGCTCCAGCAGGCCGTGGGGAAGGATCAGGCCCCAGAAGAGGCCGCCGCGGTCGTGGCGGTGCATCAGGGTGCCGAGGATCGCCAGGTTCGAGATGTTCTGGAACATCGAGTAGATCACCGGCAGCCCGAGCACGCCCAAGGCGATGCAGATGAACGAGACCCAGACGTTGTTGACCCAGACCTGGGTGGCGAACGACGAGGCCGCATGCTCGCTGTAGTAGCCCTCGATGTCGTGCTCGACCAGCTGCTTGACCTGCTCCGGTCCGAGCAACGACTGCTCGACCTCCGGGTGGCGCAGCAGCCACCAGATCATCACCGCGGTGACCACGACGTTGGCCACCATCATCCCCAGCCACCACCAGCGCAGCCGGTAGAGCGCAGCCGGGAACCGATGCGTGAAGAACCGCAGGAAACCGGACCAGGTGCTCGTCCGGGTGCCGGTGGTGCGGTTGCGGGCAGCGGCCAGCAGCACCGAGAGATGCTGGACGACCGTGGGGTCAGGGGCGTTGCTGCGTACGACCGAGAGCTGGGTGCTCACCCGCTGGTAGAGCTCGACCAGCTCGTCGGCCTGAGCACCGCTCAGCCGACGCTCGGCCAGCAGCTGCTCGAGCCTGGTCCGGTCGGCGGCGGTAGCGGCCAGATACGCGTCGAGATCCACGCCCGCAGCGTACGCTGACCGCCATGACCTCCGCGCCGCAA
>JALZDD010000908.1 GCA_030862715.1 Actinomycetota bacterium
TCTCCGGCAGCGCCTTCCGCAGCGCCTCGGCCACCTCGGGGAAGTAGCGAGTCAGCGGCTTGGTGTTCCGCGACGCCAGCTCCACCTCGTCCCCGTCCTTGAACACGATGCATCGGAATCCGTCCCACTTTGGTTCTAGTTGGACGTTGGGTGCCATCGAAAGCACCTTCTCGAGCGACGCCGGCTTAGCCAGCATTGGCAGGATCGGCGGCATCACTGGAAGGTCCACATCAACACCCTATGACCAGCGGGCCCTCGTGCGGAGTGGCGCACTCGTTGTGGTTATCCGAATCTATTCCCACGGGCGGGTGTCGTGCGACGGCCTAGAGTCGAGAACGTGTGAGAACAGGCCGACGGGATCAAGAGATCGGCCGAGAGGGGTTATGTGCTGGCTGTCAGGTGGCCGGGAGCGCGACTGGGATGCGCAGCGTGTTGGCGATGGGCGTGTAGAGGTCGACGTCCTCGCTGGCCGTCTTGAGGGAGACGACGAGGGCGTAGCGAACGGGCCGATTGACTCGCGCCTTGGTTGTGTTGTTCTTCCACCATCCGCCGACGGGGTAGACGGCGAGCTTGCCTGAGCCGGCAAGCTCGATCCCGGTGGTCGGCCAGATGTCTTGGTGGAGCGAGCCGAGGTTGCGCTGATTGGCACCGACCAGCCACTGCACCTGTCCGGCTTGGGGTCGTCCACCGCCCTCTTCGGTGCGTGCGTCGCGGTTGACGCGCTGTACGAACTCGGACTCGGTTTCGAGTGGATCCTGCGCCTCGAACCGCAGTTGGTGGGAGGCGTAGCGGTATCGCTGTCGCCAGCCGCGGCGAGAGGCGGTCGGCTCGATGAAGTAGGACAGCGTTATGCGTAGGTCAACGCGCGCGTCGCCGATCTCTTCGAGGGCTTCTTTTGGCCAAGGCAGGTCGTGGAGCCGGAACGCGGGGATCTTGAAGTCGTCGCCCTCGAAGGGAACGAACTCGTCCTGAACGACCAGCGTGACGGCCTGGTCGGTGGAGTAGAGAACCCGATCCTCGGTCGGTACACCCCAGCCGTAGCGCCGCAGCATCAATTGCTGTGCCTTCCGGCCGCCCTTGCGCGCAGCGCTGATCGCTGCTCGCATGGTCGAGGTCCAGTCGGCGCCGTGCACGAGCAGTGCGCGGATGGTCTCTGGCCAGTAGTCGGGGTAGGCCGCCATTGCGACGGCCGTGAGCCGGGAAGCCTGTGCCGTCGCGGCACTGGTGGCATGTGCCGAGTCGAGCGCGAGCGTGTTGGTGTGGGCTGTGGTCCGGGTCGACAGCGCGGCGTGGCCGGGCTCGTACAGTCCGTTGCCGTCGTGGAGGACGTTGCCGCCCTCCATCACGATATCCGGCTTGACTGGCCATGGTGTGTTGCCGAAGGTAAGCGAGGTCCGGCTGTAGGGCGAGAGCTCGCCGCCGTCGGCGACGACGTCCCAGCCTGTGTAGGCCGGATCGGTCGGCGGTGTCACCAGCTCGGTGTGGGCACCCACGGTGAGAGCGTTCCAAGACTGTGCGGGGTCCTGGACCGCGGAGAGGTCCGAGTAGCTGAGATGGTCGGCGACGTACTGGTCGACGTTCCCGGCCGAGACAATCAGGAGGCGTGCCAGATCGGGGTCGGGGGCGGCGATCAGTTCGAGCTCGTCGCCGTTGCGGACCACATCGGCGCCGGCGGCGAGCGCGTCGACAGTCGCCGACCACAGGGTCGGCTGACCTGGTACGCCAGACGTATCGCTCGTGGCGGTCACAGGCATGCAGAACACACGAGCACGCCCCGAGGCGATCTCCGGGAGAGATACCGCCTGTGCGGTGACGTCGCCATAGGTCACGGGATCGTGCTGGACCTCGGTCCCGTGCGGCAGGATCCGAACCGATTCGAGTCGATGCCGCAGCGCCACGGGCTGCGTCCCGGTCAGGAGGCTGTCGAGGTCGCCATAGAGGGCGATGCCCGCCATCTTCGTGCCGTGGCCGTCCCGGTCGAATCCGCTTGTGCCGACAACGGTGTGGAGATCGCTCGGGGCGAGCGAGTCTTCGAGCAGGACGTGGGTTCGGGCCACCCCGGTGTCGAGATGGCAGACCGCCGGAGCGGATTCGTCGGCTGGCTCTAGCCGACCGAGCAGTTCCTCGACGTACTCGGACTGCTCATCGACCGTGAGGTCCTCGATCGTGTCGACGAACTCGGGTCGGCGGATCTCCGCGATTGGCACCGCCGTGAACGGAAGCGCTTGGAGTTGGTCCCAGGTTGCTTCGACCCAGGTCACGTCACGATCGATCAGGTGGAGCACGCGGGGCGAGAGCCTGAGGTTCTGGGAGTCTGCGAACCGTTGAAGCAGATCCCGGCCGTCGGCGCCGGGGCGTAGCCACAACTCCCACCACCACGTGCCGGTCGCGGGCGGCACGCCGTCGGACTGCCACAGGTCAGCGAGGACGGTCTGACGGATCCGCGCGACGTTCGCGACCAGTTCGTTGTTGCGCGGCGTGCCGGTGGGACTGCTGCGCTCTAGGTAGTCCTCGAAGAGCTTCAAGAACTCGGCGCGGTACTGGTCGCTGACCCAGACCGTGGCCCGCTCTGGAACTCCCTCGTCGTACTGGGCAGGGAGGACGGAGAGGAGCAGCCACTTTGGGCGCTTCGGTGTGTTGCGGTGTGTGCTGCGCCGCTCCAGCCGGTCGAGCGCGATGGGGTAGTCGGCCTGCGGACCCTCAAGGGTCACAATCGTGCCGAGCGCCCGCAGTTCTGCTTCGGTGAGGTGTTCCTCGCGCGCCTCCTCGCTGCCTTCCAGCACCGAGTGCAACTCGTCCAGCCGCCCGCGGCCGTGGCTGGCCCGGTCCTCCACGGGACGAATCCGGGGGTTTCCGCGTCCGGGGCGGCGGAACTCTTCGTCGATGGATCTGTTCTCTACCAGCAGGTGGCTCAGATGCTGACGCGCCTCAGCCAAGAGTGCCCGACTTCCGGGTTTCGAGGGCGGCACGCAGTTCGTCGAGGGTGATCGGTGTGGTTCCGTTGAGGATCGCGGTCTTGGCGGCGCTCTCGGCGGCGCGGACCAGGTCGGCGTGCGAGAGTCCGTCCATGGCCTGCGCCAGGGACGCCCAGCGCACCCCCTTGGCCAGAGAGCCGAGTCGGCCGCGCATTACGGCGGCGCCTTGCTTGGCGTCGGGGAGGGCGTAGTCCAGCACCATGTCGAAGCGCCGGAACAGCGCCCGGTCGAGGATTGAACGATGATTGGTGGCAGCAATGATCAGGCTTTCGCTGCCGCTGTTCTCCAAGAACACCAGGAACGAATTCAGGATTCGGCGCGCCTCGCCGACGTCGTTGCCCTTGCGGTCGCCACCGAGCGCATCGAACTCGTCGAACAAATAGACGGCGCGTTGCTGCTCCGCTGCGTCGAAGAGTGCGCGGAGCTTGCTAGCGGTCTCGCCCATGAACTTGCTCATGAGGCTGTCCAGCCGGATCGTGAGCAGCGGCAGAGCCAGCTCGTGTGCCAGCACCGCCGCGGTCATCGTCTTGCCGGTCCCGGGAGGTCCTTCGAGCAGCAACCTGTGGGCAGGGTCGAACCCATGGTCCAGGAGGTTCTTCCGCTGCCGCTGCTCTGTCAGGATCCGCGTCACCTGAGCGGCCAGTTCTGCCGGTAACACCAGGTCCTTCAAACTGACCGTCGGGTGGGACGCGACGACTAGATCCGCGACATCCCCCTTTGGGCGGGCGATTGACGTGACCTTCGCGGGGGACGCTGTCCGAGACGCCTCGACTGCCGACTTCAGGTCTGCGGCCAGCCTGTTGTGACCTTTCCGCGCGGCAGACGCCGCAACTTGCAACGCGACGGAGTAGAACGCAGCGTCGTCACCATTTGCGTGGGAACGCACCAAAGCCTTGAACTGCTCGCTCGTCCCTGCCATCGGTCGTCACCTCCCTCGTCCTGATCGAAGTCTAGGGTCTCGCACCGTCAGAATCCGTCGTTCGCGTGGTCCAGCATCACGCGATCGCGCGGCTACCGACCGCGTGGACGAGGCTCTCCTGAGCCGGAGCTGGTGGTGGCCTGGTCACAGGAAGCAGACGATCATTCCTCAGGATCAGGAGGGACCAACCTACCTGACGGCTCAGCTACCGTTACTGGAGCGGCAGCGCGCGACCTTCTCGAACTGCTATGACGACCCTCACCAATGCCGCATCAACACTCGGATCTGGTCGGGATCGAGCCCGTAGGCGGCCAGCCGTCGAAACACCCGCAGCTTCTTGGCGCGCGTAGCCGTTCGACGTCGGTAGTCCTGCCCCCATTCCCGAGCGTCTGCGACCATGAGGTCCTCGACCGCCTGATCCGCGGTCTGGCCGACCAGTGGCCACCATGCGGTGCGGATTTCGGGAGGAAGTGTGTCGGCCAGATCGGGCCAGGCATCGACCAGGAGCGCAGCATCGAGGTGCTCGAAGAGCTGGGTCTCGGTGCCGTAGCGCAGCAGCCAGGCATAGCCGGCTATCCGCCGGGCCCGGTCACCCAGATCGAACACGCGGTGATCACGGCCAAGCGCCACTCTTAGGGGCGCGAAGCATTGCTCTGGCTCCAACCGCCACAGCCGGTTCGACACCAGGGCCGTGGAGCGCCCAGGCCCGGCAACGGCGATCTGATGGAAGGTGATCCGCTCGTTGAGGGTGAGCTCGAAGTCGAGGCAGCGCAAGATTCGCTCGAGGACGGCGAGCGTGGGCGACTTCGCCCCGCGTTCGTAGGCCGACAACGATGGCTGTGACGTACCGCATCGGCGCGCGAGCGCTTCTTGGGTCAACCCGCGAGCGACGCGAGCGGCCTCCAACAGCGAGCCCTCGTGGCCGATGGCCATACCAAAACATAGCTCTTCGGATCTGACACGCTCAAGAGCCGCACTCGCCGCGCGCACCTACCTGGTGAAGCCAGGAACAGGGGCCTGATGAGTGTTGCAGACGAGTACGGATTCGACGATCCAGGATCGCCGTTGCTGGTCGAAGCGCGGACGGGATGGGAACGATGGTGCGCGGCGGATCCATCTCTCGCCGTCGTCGACGACCTCGCCGAGCTTCGGGAGTGGACCCATAAGGCGAGTCTGGACGACAAAGTGGCGGTGCTGAGCACGCTGGCGGGCCTGACCCTGGCCGACCGCTCTGCCGTCGCGGCGCTGGTGTGGTTGCTGATTCCCGGCGCCTGTCGAGTCGCCGAAGCACTGAGTGATCTCTCCCCGGACATCGATGCGCTCGTAGCCTCCGAGCTGTGGGTGCAGGTCTCGCAAGCGCATCGACTACGAACGCCGTGGCTTGCCCGAGCACTCCTGAACGCCACCCGACGAAAAGTTGCGGCCTCCCTCGGCGTCGGCAGCCGTGCCGACCGCCACTGGAAGCACGTGCTGTTCACCGATGAGCTCACCACGCTCCCCACTCTCGCGAGCATTGCCGGCGATCGCGCGGCCTTGGAGGGGGAGGTCGTGCCGGAGGTGGAGCTGGCTGAGTTCCTTGACCAGGCGGTCTGCGACCACGCGGTCGCAGAGGAGGAAGTGCACCTTCTCCGCGAGCTCGCGATCGCGGCCGAGACCGTCAGCGCACCGCTGCGCCGCGGACGACTGGGCCTGACTACACCTGCGGCTGTCGAGCTGGTAGCCCGCGACCGTCCAGAGGCAGCCCGTACGCTGCGGCGGCGCGCCGCCCGTTCGTTGGACCGCCTCAGGGTCTATGCCGCGGGACGGACCGACGACACCAGCCGGGGGATCGGTGCAGCCTGACCCGGGAGGCCTTGATGACACCATCTGCGCGGAGCCGCAAGAAGGTTTGGCGTCGAGCAGCGGTTCGATCCTCACCAGCGGCGTTGCCGGGAGTGCCAGTAGATCCAGTCTCGCTCTTCTTGGCCGAGATCTGGCGGCGGCAAGCTGTCCCTTTGCTTGAAGTGCCACATGACAGCCCGCGCGCTGTGGATGGTCATGCCGTCAGCCAGGAGTGCCTTGAATGCGTCGAGCGATGCTCGGGTGACCCGGTAGTGGGTCTGGCCTGGGGCGTAGAAGCGCCTGTCGAGGCACCAGCAGATCTCGTTGGCCTTCCAGATGGGGACGGCCAGTTCCTCCGCAATCCGGCGGGCCGATACGAGCAGCTTGGGCGGGTCGGGCGGCTCCCAGTGCTGGGGCTGCAATTTCACCACCAGCCTTTCCCGGATTCTCGCGGCATCGAGTTCACCCAGGCGAGCAGCGATCCGTACACGATCCGATAGTTCCTTGCGCCCTCGCCGATGAAGACGCGGTCGAGATCACCGAGTGAGACTGCCTGACGGATTGCATGCTCAGGGACGCTGAGCATCCACGCGGCCTCCTTGACCGTGATGAGGATCTTCTCGTCGTACGGATCGCTCACGTCGCCGGGGAACAGTGAGTCTCCCGCTGGTCTGCCTCCCCTGCGCCGTTTACCGACTGGTGAGTCGACGGTGAGGTCGACCTCGGGCTTGGCCTCTTTCTTTTTCGCAGGCCGTTCGCGTTCCGGTGTCGTTGCGGGCGCCTTGGGAGCAGGCTCGGGTTCCGTCCAGAAGTGACCGGGCGGGTACGTCCCATTCGCGACGTAATAGCGGCCGGCATCGGTGAGCGTTGCATGCCATCGTGGTCCACGGCCCTTGATCTTGACGAGCCTTCGCCTCTCCAGGGCGCGTGCGGTCAGTCGCTGTGGGTTCGTCGCTTCGCCGGCGGGGGGCTCCTTCGAAAGCCAGTTGAGCACGGCCACCTGGGTGCCGTTGAGTCGTGTTGTCACGTGCCCTGAGCCTAAGGCGATGAATCGGGGACTATCGAGGAGAACCGCGGGGAGATGGGCTCCCGCCCCACCTCGTCTGCGAGGCAGCGAACCAAGGACTGTTGCAAGGTGCCGCGCAGATGCTGCTGAGACATCCGTCGCCAAGGCTTCCAGAGGGGTGGCGAGGGACTCGGGAGGAATACGCGGGCTCCCCAGAGGACGGAGTTCTTCCGGAGTAGCGGCTGGGTCACAGACCGAGCGTCGATGGGCCAGTGTGTCCCGCGGACTCGTGTCGTGGCGGAAGCGGGGCGCGCGGGGTGAGTTTGTGGACGCGGTAGGTCAGCGCGGCGACGGGGTGGCCCTCTGGCAACGGACCACTGGCCGAGGCACGGTCGAGCAGTCCGCGGGCGTCGTGGCCGCGGCGACGGAGTGTGTCGAGCATCCGGGCGAGTTCGATGGCCTCGCCCCTGGTGTGCTCGTCCAGGGCCTGGATCCCTGTCCGGTGGATGATCAGCTCGTGCCACCGCTGGACTGAGTCGCTGTAGCGACCGGTGAGCTGCCGTAGGAGGTGGCGTTGGAACCGGGCGGCGATCGGGTCGTTGACGGCTGGCCCGGTCGGACGTGGATCGTCCTCGGGCACCCCGTGGGCGGCCCGCCACAGCGCGACGGTGTCGTGGAGGTCGCCGAGGACATCGGCATACCGGGCAATCCAGGCGGGACGCTTCCCGTGCTCCATCGCAGCCGGTGTGTCGGTACCGTGCGCGTGGCTGAGGAAGCCGTCTGCGGTCACCTTGACGTGCTGGGCGCGTGCGGCGAGGTAGGGACCCCATGACTCGTCGCGCGCGAGGCCGGCGGGAACTGAAGGGAGCCAGGGGAGCGGGCCCTCGCCAGCCGCCTCGAGGACGTCCTCCCAACCACTCCCGAGCAGCCGTTGTGCTCCGGTGGTGACCGCGTCGGCGTAGCGTACGGAGGCGTCGTGGAGCTGGGTGGACCAGCTGCGGCCGCGGCGGAGCATGGTGGTGGCCGAGACCTCGGCCCCGTCACGAGCGACCACCTCATCGAGGATCTGGATCGCGGTCAGCTGCTCCTCCAGCCCGGGCAGCATGCATTGCACCCGTTCGGCGTCGACCGGGTCGGTCGGTTCGAGCACCACGTGGACGTGGTTCTCGCGCCGACCGCGGGTCAGCATCGTGTACAGCATCTGCCGGTCCTCGCGGCCGTCGACGATCCCGTGGACGATGTCGGCGGTGAGGCCTTGGGCGGTGTGGACGGTCGAGGCGTAGCCGAGCTCGACATGGTCGGCCACATAGTCTGCCGGCAGCACCGCCGTCAGGCCGGTGGTGGCGTGGCGTACGGTCAACGCGCCGCCGCGGCGGATGCGGGTGATCGTCCAGCGGTCACCGTTCTTGACCCAGTCGGTCCCGGAGACCGCGAGGCGGCGCTGGTTGTGACGGGTGATGATGGTGTCCCCGACGGATGCCTGGTTGCCATCGGCCAGTTCGACCTCGGTCCGCGGCGCGACGCCAGCGAGGCGGCTGGATCGTGCCCGGCGGTTGAGTACGGCGACCATGTCCCGTGTGGGCGCCAGCATGAGTGCGTCCAGCCCGTGATCTCGGTCGCGCTGCCAGGCGGTGAGGACCTCGACCATCGTGGTTTCCTCGTCGCCGGTGTGGACACGGTCGTGGTCGAGATAGAACCCGACCGCGGCTCGATCGCCGTCGCGAAGGTCGAGGGAGGCTGCGGCCTGGCCGGGATCGATGAACCGTACGACTTCCTCGAGCCGGTCGGCACCATGCCGGTGGGCGATGTCGCGCAGCACGCCGCCGGCGCCGACGGCTGAGAGCTGCTGGTCATCGCCCAGGAGCCGGATCGTGGCACCACGTGAGAGGCAGAAAGCGACCACACGGTCGAGGGTCAAGGTGTCGGCCATCCCCGCCTCGTCGATCACCACCAGAGTCTCCGGCCCGATGCGGGTGCTCAGCCCGTTGCGACGGTCTCGGTCGGCGTGGTGCTGGGTGAGGATCTCGTCGTCGATCTTCGCCAGCGTCTCGCACGGCAGGCCAGCGGCATCCCGGAGCACCTTCGCCGCGGCCGCCGACGGCGCCAGCCCGATCGCGTCATAGCCGTTGGTCGTCCACACCGCAGCCAGCACCTTGACCGCCGTGGTCTTCCCCGACCCCGCAGGCGCCAGTGCGAGCCGGACCCGGTGGCCGCCACCGGCCAGCGCATGCACCAGCGCACGTTGCCCGTCATTGAGGCGCACCCCGGCGACCGAGCTGGCAGCCACGACGATGTCGATCTCCTCCGTAGAAAACGCGAAGTCGCTGCCCAACCCGGCCGCGTCGACCAGTCGCCGTTCGGCGTGAAGGGTCCGCTGGCTGGTGAAGTGATCGGCGCCGGTATGTCGGTACACGCTGGTTCCGTCCGAGCGTCGAAGGCCAGTCGGTTGGCGAATATCGGTCCGCTGATCGATGGGATCCTCATCCGGTGTGAGCGATACCGACATCCCCATGGCCGCTGCGACGACCTTGTCGATCACTGCGGGCAAGTCGTCGGCGGCGACCCGAAACGATGCAGTGGCTCGCACCTGACGCTCCGCCTCGGCCCGCAGGTGCCAGCTCTGCCAGGTCGCCCGGCGGGTCTCGAGCTCGGCGATGACGGCGACTGCCATTGCTTGGATCACGTGGGTGTCGACGACGTCGATAGAGATGGATCGGCGAACCGTGGGCGGCACGTCTAATGCTTCGTGGATCATCGCGGCGAGGGGCGACTCGCTCCCGAGGAACTCCGATGCCTGGCGGCGCCAGACTCGCCGCTGGTCGGCCTCGGCGCGCGGCTCGTGCTTCGGGGAACGCGTCTCCAGATTGGCCCGCTGCACTAGCCTGAGCCGTTCCGGCTCGGTCGGTGCCCGCCCGTGGTCGCTGGCGAACGCGGTCACCAGGTCGTCCTCGCGGCGGTCGATGTCCCGGGCCCGCCGCGACCACATTCGACACAGCCCAGCTGAGACACCCACGATCTCGCGGACCGAGCGCCGCTCCCGAGGCCCGGTGCGTTCAGCGAACGTGACCCCGAGCGTTTCGCCGAGCCGATACTCGAGCGCGGTGTTGTAGGTCTCCGAGATCGCCACAGTGTGCTGAAACAACACCCGGCCATAGATCGTCAGCCACTTGCCCGAGTGCCTTGCCTGTACCTTGTTCGCGATGGCGATATGGGTATGAAGGTCCGGGTCGCCAGCGCGGGAGTCCCGGTGGCGGAAGGCGGCCGCGATCAGGCCGCGGGTCTCGACCTGCCGCGCCCCGTCGGTCCCTTCCCGGGTGAACAGCACCTCCCGCTCGACATACGCCAACGCGTCGTTGACCGCGGCATCGTGGGCTTGCTCGATCGCTCGCGCGATCTGAGGTGGCGCGACCGCCCACAGCGCCGAGACAGACTTCACCGGACTGAAGGTTAGGTCGAACCCCGCCACCCCGTCCGACCGTGTCCGCCGACCCAACGGCCGCCCAGTGACCGGATGCTCCCCGACACCGAACAGATGCCCCATCTGCTCGGCCGTCACTACTTCGCCCGCGTCGATCCTGTCGGGGCCGGCGAACGCGGCGAGTCCAGACCCGACCCACTGGCCAGGCGCCTCGCCCTTCGCCTTGTAGTAGTCAGCCAAGGCCGTGCCACCGAGTTCAGTGGAGTCGCCCGCCGCCACCTGCCGGGTCAGGTACTCGTACCCCGAGCCTGCGGCCAGCTTGTGGATCGTCATCGTCACATCCCCCAGGGACGAGCGGAGATCCTCGAGTGGCCAAGGGGAGTCGGAATGAAAGAGGTCTGTCGGTTGGGATCGCTACGAGGTCGTTCCGGACGAGTTGGCTTGCTGGGATGTCTGCTCCCGGTCTGGGCGCAGGTCGCGCTGTCCGTGAACGCTGATCTGGTGGCAGATGTCGCGGATTGCGTCGCCGCCCAGACGTTCTGCCAGGGCAGCCTGATTCTTCTGCCAGCGGTCGTCGAGCTCGGCGAGCGTGTAGGGCTGCCAGAAGTCAGGTGTCTGGACTCCAGCCAGCGGCCCGGCCGGCTGGCCACGACCACCGTCGGGCGCTGCGGAACCGACTCGCGGATCTGTGCCAGATCGCGGACCGAGGCGGCCATGTCGAAGGGGATCGTTCCCGGTCCCTCACCATCGTCGATCACCGGATGACCGACGTCGAGGAATAGCTGAGCGTCGCTGGCATCCACGAAGACGAGCGCTGCCGTCTCGCCCGGCCATTCGGCCGCGAAGACTTCGCAGATCAGCCCACCAAACGAGTGGCCCACAAGGACCCAAGGCGAGTCGATTCCGGCCGCAGCAAGCAGTGCGTGCCGACGGTTTGAAGTCGCCTTTCGGCAGGTCATCCATCGAAATTCGCAGGTTCGTCGACAACCGTCGACGTCCGTCGAATTGAGCCACGTCGGCACCTGAATGTCGGTCGAGCGATGAGACGTCACCATCGTCGAGTTCGTTACGCGATGCGACCTTCGCATGCTGCCCCGCGGTGGGTTCGCGGTCGACGCGTGGTCGGGCACGCACGTGGCCGATTGGCAAGTCGATGGACAGCCATCCCATCCGCTAGACAGGCCAGGCTCCTCGGCAAGGCGATGTCTCTAGGTCCCCTCCCCCGACCCGTTACGCCTTCAACCTGACGGGCGTGGCCCCGAAGTCGGTGCAGCCGGCGGTGAAGGCGATGTTGAACTCGGTCTAAGACCAGCTCGACGCCGCCGCTGTCTGGGTCCAGTTTGACGAAATGCTCGACTCCACGTCACCGAGAAACTCCCCGCCGTCCACGACAGTGCTCACGCAGACATGGTCGCCTTCGCCACGTTTCCCTAGGAGATCTGGACCGCGCGCCCCCTCAAGTCGGACGAGCCGACAATGCCAGCGGTTCCTAGGTATGTGAGCGACTTATCTCACCCAAGGCTTGAGGCGTCAGCGAGTGAATCTTCCGGCTCCGGGTCGCTCGCTGGAACTGAGACACGGAGCCGGAACCACCCGCCCGTGACTTCTGTACTACTGGTCCCGCCGATCCGCTCAACCCGCTCGCCGATACCGGTCAGTCCGAATCCCGCCGCGGCGGGGACCGTGTGAGAGAGCCCGTCGTTCTCGATCGTGAACCTGAACGAGTTGTCGACGCGCACCAGCTCTAGGGTGCAGTTCTTCGGCTTACTGTGTCGCAGAATGTTCGTCACCGCTTCCAAGACGACCCAGGCCAGCACATCGGCTGCGTCGCCTTCCGGTTGATCGCCGATCCTGATCCGGCAGACGACGCCATGCGACTCTAGGAGTTCGACGGCTGCCGTCAGTTCTGCGTCGAGGTCCGCGGTGAGCGCGTCGTGAGCGATCCGGCGCATATCCTCCAAGGCTTGTCGCGCCAGGAGATGCGCGGCTCGGACCTCCTCCTCAGACCGCTCCGAGTCCTCGGGCGCAATACGCCAGGCCAGCTCCGTTCGCAGCATGATTGTCACGAGGTTGTGCCCGAGCCGATCATGAAGATCCCGCGAGATCCGGTTCCGCTCCTGTTGCGCCGTCATCTGTGCGATCTGCGCCTTCGCCGCCGCTAGGTGGACGGAGTGCGTTGCGAGGTTCGACAGTGCCCGAGCAGCGATCCCACTGAAGAGGTAGATCATCGCGAAGTGCAGGATCGTGATCGTCGGCACGTCATGCATCCACGGAAGTTGCACCAAGTGCATGCCGACCAGCACGACCATCTCGAGACCGATGTAGGCAACCCAGCTCCACACGCCTTCAGTCAGCACGAGAAACAGAAGACCAACCATCGCTATGACACCGGCAGGGCTTACCACGGAACTGAAAACGACCGCCGACACGCACGCGATCAAGGCACTCAGGAAAGTCAAGGGCCAGGTTTTACGCAGAGGGACCCCGACTGATCTGAGCACCATCCCGTGGAGGCATAGCAGCATTTGCGGCAGGATCAGCGCCAAGTAGCCAAGGATCCCAGAGAGCCCGCCGGCCAGGTCCAAGATTGTCGTGAGGCTGGGGATGATGACCTGGCTGACTATGGTCGCCGCGCATCCCAGAACGGCGAGCATGAAGGCACGGCCACCGAGGCGAACGGTTCGCCAGTAGCGAGTGTTCCCAAGCGACGGCAGATGGAGGGCGTTCGCCATGGTCGCATACGTCCCTTCACTCCCGCGGTCCTGAGATGTTGACCAGCAAACGGGCAGAAGGCCCGCTGCAAACCATAGGATGATCGGCACCCAGATGATTGCGCGATGGGTCAACCGGCGCGTCGTCTTCGACGTCATCGGCTAGTAACGTTCAATGACGCTAGGGGGTCCTGTCGCCGAAGCAGGTGTGCGCAGTCTGAACGGTGAGCCCTCATGACAGGAAGGCTCGGATGGCAATACGCGTGCTATTGGTGGAGGACCAACGGATCCTTCGCGATGCATTGGTATCGCTACTGAAGCTCGAGTCCGACCTCGAGGTGGTCGGCACCGCGGAACACGGTGAGGCAGTCCTTCCCTTGACCGATCGGCTCAGACCAGACATCGTGCTGCTCGATATCGGGCTTCCGGGAGTCGACGGCCTTTCGTTGGCTAGGGAAATCAGAAAATCCTTCCCCGAGCTTCGCATCCTGATGCTGACGTCTCTGGACAAGCCCGGCGTCGTTCGCGAGGCACTTTCCGTGGGCGTCCACGGCTTCCTTCCAAAGGGAATATCATCTGCGGAACTTGTCGACGGGATCCGGAAGGTTGGCAGCGGCAATCGGCTCGTGTCGCCCGCGCTTCTTTCTGCCGCCGTCGCCGTGGGCGAAAACCCATTGACCCCCCGCGAACGCAGCATTCTCCAGCTTGCTGCTGACGGGACACCGCCACCGGAGATCGCCGAAAATTTGTTCCTTGCGGAAGGGACAGTTCGTAACCACATCACTCGTGTTATCGGCAAGCTATCTGCGCGCAACGCGACCGATGCGATTCGGATCGCCCGGGAAGCAGGCTGGATCTGACTCCGATCCGTCCTGTCACGATCGGAGTACCGAAGGGCATCCGCTCTGATGGCGGCTCGGATCGATGTCTTGGGGCGACTGGTCAGCAATTGACGAGACGCCGCGATTGCGGGAGTCACTGACCTGTCTGCGACGCTTGGTGCTTAGCGAGGCCGAGGACCCGGTCGACGTAGGGGTTGGCGAAGACGCCGGTCGGGTCGAGCTCGTCGCGCAGCGCGGTGAAGTCGCCGAACCGGGGGTAGCGCTCGGCGAGGTCGGCGGCGCCGAGCCGGTGCATCTTGCCCCAGTGAGGACGCCCGTCGGCGGCGCCGAGGATGTCCTCGCACACGGAGAACCAGCGCTCGTGGGGCATCCGGTGGTACTGGTGGAAGGCGACATAGGCGACGTCGCGGTCGTACGCCGGCGAGAGCCAGATGTCGTCGCTCTTCACGAAGCGGACCTCGAA
>JALZDD010000911.1 GCA_030862715.1 Actinomycetota bacterium
GCTCACCACGAGGCCGCCGCTGACGTTGGGCACCCAGTAGGCGAACTTCAGGGGCTCGGTTGCCGGTGAAGTCATGCTGGTCTCCTTGGATCGCTAATGTCTACTAAACTTATCTGATTAAACAGGCAACGGGACCGGATCTCCCGATGTGGACCACCGGCCGTGCTGATCAGCGGCCCAGATCCCGTGATAGGCGCGGCCTATCAGGCGGCGTCGGAGCGAGAGGCCCTACAGATCACCCAGGGCCGGCTCACGTGTACCAAGTCGGCGCGGGGATCTCCCCGAGCAGCGCGTAGCGGCCCACCTCGGCCCGCTTGTGCGCCACCGGGTCGTGCAGCGAGTGGGTGCGAATGTTGCGCCACGCGATGTCCAGACCGACCTTGTTGGAGGTCGCCCGGGGCGCCGGTGAGGTCGTACACCTTGGTGCCGATCTCGAGGCCGACGTCGATCGCGACCTGCTGGGTCGGGACGATCGCGAAGACGTGCTTCTACGTGCCCTCGATGACCCCCTCGAGCACGGTCAGGTCCGAGATCCTCCCGCCGGTCTTGCGTCGTGAACGTTTCCGCCTTTAGTCAACCAAGTTACTGAAGAATGGGTGGTGTGAGGCGGTCTGGACGCCAGCGATCACCGATCACCCGCTCGGGATGACCGATCACCGACCGACGAGAGGACAGCGTGAGGATCGAGCAGCTGGAATACATCGCGGCCGTGACCCGGTACGGCTCGCTGCGCCGCGCGAGCGAGCAGCTCCACATCTCCCAGCCCGCCCTCAGCGAGGCGATCACCAAACTCGAGCGCGAGCTCGGCGTGACCCTGCTCGACCGGCGCCGCGCCGGGGCCCGGATCAGCCGCGAGGGCCAGGGCCTGCTGCACTCCATGGCCGACGTCCTCGAGGCCGTCGACCGCCTCCGCCTGGCCGCCGGCGACCAGAACGCCGGGGTCAGCTCGGTAAGGGTCGGCACGGTCCACGCCGGCACCTCGACCGTGCTGCTACCGACGTTGCGGAGATTCGCCGACGAGCATCCGCGGACGAGCGTCGAGGTGCGCACGATGGTGCAGGAGGACATCTACCTCGCCCTCGTCGAGGGCACGATCGACATCGGCCTGGTCAATCTGCTCGACGGCGACGACCTGCCGCCGACTGTCGAGGGCACCGCGCTTCTCCACGGACGACCGATCGTCGTGCTGCCCGCGGGTCACCCGCTCACCTCGCGCGAGGAGATCACCGTCGCGGAGCTCCGCGAGGAGCCGTTCGTCGGCATGCGCTCGGGCTACCTGATGTATCGCTTCGCCCACCGCGTCTTCGGCCACGACCTCCCCCACCACTGGCACGCCACCGACGGCGCCGAGATGGGCAAGATGATGGTCGGCGAGGGGCTCGGACTGACCCTGCTGCCGGACTACAGCGTCGTCGGCGACCCACGCGAGACCGGCGGGCACATCACCGTACGTCCCCTCGCCGGAGACCGCTCCCGGGTCACGATGGTCGCGGTGCGACGGCACAACGCGCGTACGACCTCGGGGGCGCGCAGCCTCCTGGACCTGCTCGCCGAGACGGCTGCCCGCTCTCAGCCTTCGGCCGGCTCGTAGCTCTGCACGAACTCGGTGAGCCGGGCGAGCTGGTCGGGGTCGGTGGTCGGGATGACGCCGTGGCCGAGGTTGAAGACGTGGCCCTTGGCACGCCGCCCGGTCTCGATGATCTTCCCGGCCTGCTCGAGCATCACCTCGGTGGGCGCGAAGACGAGGGCAGGGTCGAGGTTGCCCTGGACTCCGAAGTCGTCGCCGAGCTGGGTGATCGCCCAGTCCAGCGGTGTACGCCAGTCGACACCGACGACCTCCGCACCGGCGCTGCCCATCAGCGGGAGGAGCATGGCGGAGTTGACGCCGAAGTGGATCCGCGGGACACCGAGCTCGCCGATCCGGGTCATCACCTGCGTGGAGTAGGGCAGCACGTGGCGCTCGTAGTCGGCTGGTGTGCAGGCACCGGCCCAGGAGTCGAAGAGCTGCACCGCGGAGGCACCCGCGCGGACCTGGACCTCCAGGAACGCGCCGGAGATCCCGGCGATCTTGCGCATCAGGGCGTCCCACACGTCGGGGGCACCGAACATGA
>JALZDD010000925.1 GCA_030862715.1 Actinomycetota bacterium
GCCTCAGGCCTTGGCCGGCACCGCCGCGAGCCGAGTCGTGAGCCAGGCGTCGAGCACGGAGCAGTTGATGTCCATCTGCGCCCGGGCGACAGAGGCGTCACCGTACGTCAGCCAGTTGACGCCGAACCCGTCGGCGAGGGTGGCCAGGACGTAAGTGGCCTCATCGATGACCTCCGGCGCGACCGGGTCATCGGCGGAAGCCTCCTGGAGTGCCTTGCGTACGGTGTCGAAGGCCTGGTCGTAGACGGCGATGCCGCGGTCGCCGTGCTGACGCCGAGCCCAGTTGACGAGCTCGAAGGTCGCGGCGGTGAAGCTGGGCGAGTCGAGGTAGCACTCCATCACGCCGCGCAGGATCTCCCGGGCCGCGTCGGGGAGCGTGGTGTGCGGGTCGCTCCCTTCGATGACCTCGCGGTACTTGCCGGCCACGAAGGTGTAGACGTCCGCGAAGAGGTCCTCCTTCGAGTCGTAGCAGTAGTGCAGCATCGCCACGTTGGCCTTGGCCTGCTCGGCGATCCGGCGCGTCGTCGCGCCGTCGATCCCGTGGGCGGCGATGACCTCGACGGCGGCCTCGATGAAGTCGCGACGTCGCTGCGCGACCGGGATGCGTGCCATCAGGTCCTCCGGAGGGTGTTCGTGCGCCCGACCGAGTTGGGCGCTTGATTTAGTCACGCCGACTATATCAGCGCCGGCTACGGAGTCCCCGCCAGGGAAAACTTAGTCAAACATCTTAGTCATAGATCTTGATCATATGACTAACTGAGCCGTAGCGTATGAGCCGGATCACACCTCCCCGGATCGGAGACACCCCATGGCGCAGATCAACCAGGAAGCGGCAGCACGCCGCCGGGCGACGGCAGGGCACAGGCCTGACAAGGGTCGGCTCATCGGCATCGGCGCGCTGATGGTCGTGCTGACCAACGCCGTGATCTTCATCCTCCCGCCGCTGCTGCCGGTGATCCAGGCGCAGTACGGGCTCGCCACGGTCGCCGAGACGACCTGGCTCTACACCGCCCTGACGCTCGGCGGGGGAGCGGGATTCATCCTGCTGCCGCGCCTCGCCGACCTGTACGGCGACCGGAATGCATCCGTCGCCGCGTCCGCCTTCCTCACCGTCGGCGCGGCGGTCCCGGCGATCGGGGACTCCTACCCGACGCTCCTCGCAGGGTGCACCCTGATGGGCTTCGGCTGCGCTGCGCAGCTGCTGCCGCTGGGATTCCTGCGACGCAACCTCGGCGAGTCCGGCATCACCATCGGCGTCGCAGTTCTGGTGATCGCCACGGGCGCCGGCATCGTCGCCGGCATGATCGGCGGCGGCCTGATCGTCGAGACCCTGTCGCTGCGCAGCTTCTTCGTCATCCTCACCGCCGCCTGCGCGGCGACCACATTCGCGACGTACGTCCTGGTCCCGCACGCCCCGCCGGCCGAGCGAGCCGGTCGGATCGGTGTGGTCGGCACGGTCTGGATGATCGGCTGGGTCGCGGCGATCCTGCTGACCCTGACCCAGGGGCTCGTCTGGGGCAACGCGGCCCTCATACCCCTGGTGATCGGCATCGTCGGCGGCATCGCCTGGATGCGCGCCCAGCGCCGGTCGTCGACAGCCGTCTTCGACGTGGCCCTGATGCGTACGCCGCTGGTCACCGCCTCGTGCCTGTCCATCGCCCTGTTCGCGGCGGTGAACTCCGCCTTCCTGCTCCTGCTCAGCACCTACGCGCAGGTCATTCCCGAGGCGCTTCGCCCGGTCGACGCGTACGGCCTCGGGCTCACCGCTCTGGAGACCGGCTGGCTGATGGTGCCCTTCGCGGTGACGTTCCTGGTCGGTGGCGCTGTTGTCGACCGTCCCGTGGCCAACGGACGCGGCGTGCCCGTGTTCGTGGTGGGCGCCCTCATCAGCGCGGCGGGCCTGGCCTGGCTGGCGATGTTCCACGACCAGCAGTTGCACTACCTGGTCGGCGCTGCCGTCATGGGCCTGGGCTGCAGCATCGGGTACGCCGCCGGCTTCACGCTGGTGCAGGCGGCCGTGCCCGAGGAGAAGGCAGGGATGGCGGCCGGCGTCGCCGGCACCTTCATGGCGGTCGGCTTCGCCTTCGGCACCGCGCTCGTCAGCGCCGACCTGAGCGCCTCGCTGGTTCCCGTCCCCGGCACGACGCTCGAGGTGGCCGCAGAGGGTCTCTACGGCACCGGCTACTGGATCTCCGGAGTTCTTGCGCTGCTCGTCGTGGTGACCGTGCTGATCTCCCGCGCCCGCTCGCGCCGGCGCCCCATCGGGTCCTAGCCGCGAGCAGCGAGCCGGACCCAACAACACCGACCACCTGAAGGAGAGAAGAGAGACATGAGAGACGACATCTACGCCCTGGCATTCCTTGTCGGCGACGTGATCATGATCGCCGGCGGCTATTGGGCCGGCTGGAGGTTCATCAAGCAGTACCGCAACTACCTGCTCGGCATCGAGTGGTTCATCATCGCCACGTCAGGGGTGAACTTCCTGATCTGGGCGCTCCGCTTCCCCGAGGACAAGGAGGCGGGCGAGGCCAGCCTGCAGTACTCGCTCGCCTTCTTCCTCGATGCCTTCTCGCGCTCGGTCGGCGTCACCCTGTTGCTGGTCGTCGGGTTCATGGCGGTGACGCACCGCTACAAGTCGAGCAAGGTGGTCGACGTCGCCATCTTCGTCGTGGGCATCGGCGCCGGTCTCTACCTGGGGCAGCCGAAGTTCCATGACCATGTCGACGACGCTGGTCACCACATCCTCTACACCGGTCCGGCAACGATCTATCTCGTCGTGAACCTCCTGACGCTGGTCTTCCTGGTCTACCTCACCAAGCGGCTGTGGGACATCGGTGCGACGAAGGTCGCGATCGCCACCCTGCTGGTCAGCCTGGCAGCGACAGCGGTCGCTCTGACCTACGACTTCTTCCCGTTCCCTCCCTCCGTCGATCCGCTCGAGGATCGTGCGCTGTTCTACACGTTCGCGCTCACGGTGTGGGGCCTGCAGCTGTTCACCTACCTGTTCGCCTACCGCGCGCTGCACGAGCACAACGAGCGGATGGACGCCCAGGAGCTGAGCCATGCGTACGGTCACTGACAACGTCGACTACACCAGTTTCACGGGGTGGGTGGATCCGCCGGCGGATCTCGAGCCCGGACTGTCCGGCGGCGCGACGTGTTCGGTCGCGGTCATCGGCGGAGGCGTCAACGGGATGTCGACGGCTCTGCGGCTGGTCGAGCGTGGTCAGGACGTCGTGCTATTGGAGGCCGAGTTCTGCGGGCACGGCGCCAGCTCGCGCAACGCGGGCCAGCTGGCCGGCGCACCGGGCGGCGACCTCCAGCTGCTCAACCTGCTGTCCCGGAAGAAGATGCCGGGCATGATGCGGCTGGCCGAGCGCGCCGCCCACCACGTCGAGGACTTCATCGCGAAGCACGACATCGACTGCGACTACGAGGCGACCGGCAACGCGTTCGCCGCGGTCTCGCTCGGCCAGATGGGTCGCGTACGCCGAGTGGCCAAGATCGTGGCCCGCGCCGGCGGCCAGGTGGAGGTCGGCACGAGCGAGGAGCTCGGGATCCCGCGGGGCTTCGTCGGTGGGATGCGCGAGGTCGTCGGCGGGAGGATGAACCCGGGCAGGTTCAGCCTCGGCATGCGCCGGGTGCTGCTCGACTCCTCCGCCCGGGTCTTCGAGCAGACGAAGGTCACCGACGTCAGGCGCGACGGCGGCCAGGTCGTGCTGACCACCCCGCACGGCCGGGTCCGGGCGGACAGGGTCGTGCTGGCCACGAACGCGTACGCGGGGGAGTGGGACATCACGCCGAGGCACCTCTCCGTGCCGATCTACGTCATCGAGGTCGAGACCGAGCCGATCGCACCTGACCGTCTGGCCGCGCTGGGCTGGACCAGCCGCATGGGTCTGGTCACCCAGCACGCGATCATGGAGAACTACCGCCTGACGCCCCGCAACACCATCGTCTTCGGCGTACGCCGCCTCGAGCGGGGCACGAGCCATCCGCTCCCCGAAAAGGTGCCCGACCCCCGGCTGGTCGAGGAGCTCGCCGGCGCCTTCGCCACGCGCTTTCCATCGCTGTCGGACGTGGCGATCGACCGCGCCTGGGGCGGATGGATCGCGATCACCTCGTCCTGGCTTCCTGTTGCCGGCCAGGTCGGCGACGACATCTACTACTCGATCGCCTGCAACGGTCACGGCCTGGCGCAGGCGCCGTACATCGGGACGCTCATCGCCGACGCGATCGTCGACGAGGAGCGGCACGAGGACCTGCGGACGGTGTGGCAGGAGAAGCCCAGCTTCCCGCGGCCGATGATGATGGGCCGTGCAGGACTCAGGGCGATCTGGGCCGTGGATCGCTTCAACGACCTGGTCAACGGCAGCCGGCGCCGTGCTCGGCTCAGGGCTTGAAGACGACCTTCACCATCCCGTCGGACTTCTCCTGGAAGGACTTGTAGGCCTCCGGAGCCTCGCTCAGGGGGAGGTGGTGGGTGGCGAACGAGTCGACGCCGAGCCGGTCGTCGTCGCCCTCGAGGAACGGCATCAAGTCCTCCGTCCAGGCGCGTACGTTGGCCTGGCCCATGCGGATGCTGACCTGCTTGTCGAAGAGCTGCATCATCGGGAACGGGTCCATCGCGCCGCCGTAGACCCCGGCGATCGAGACGGTGCCGCCGCGGCGTACGGCGTCGAAGGCGGTGTGGAGCGCGGCCATCCGGTCCACCCCGGCGGCCTGCATCACCGGGCGGTTCACGGCTCCCGGCATGGTGGCCAGCAGCTTGGTCATCCCCTCCACGATGGGCGAGCCGTGGGCCTCCATCCCGACGGCGTCGACCACGGCGTCGGCTCCGCGGCCGTCGGTCAGGTCGCGTACCCGCTCGGCGATGTCACGGGAATCGAGGTCGATCGTCTCGGCGCCACGCTGCCGCACCCGGGCGAGACGCTCGGGCTCGCGGTCCACGCTGATGACCCGGTGGCCGGCGTCGAGCGCGAAGCGACTCACCATGTCGCCGATGGGACCGGCGCCGAGGACCAGCACGGTGCTCTCCGGGTCGGGGTCGGCGTACTTCAGTGCCTGCCAGGCGGTCGGCAGGACGTCGGAGAGAAAGAGGAACCGGTCGTCGGTCGGACCGTGCGGGACCTTGATCGGCAGCTGGTTGCCGAAGGGGACGCGCAGGTACTCGGCCTGCCCGCCCGGGACCTGACCGTAGAGCGAGCTGTAGCCGAAGAGACTGGCCCCGGTGCCCTGGTCGCGGTTCTGGGTGGTCTCGCACTGCGAGTGCAGGTTGTGCCGGCACATCCAGCAGGTGCCGCAGCTGATGTTGAACGGCACCACGACACGGTCGCCGACGCTCACCTCGCGAACCCCGGGGCCGACCTCAGTCACGATCCCCATCGGCTCGTGCCCGACCACGTCGCCCGGTGTCATGAACCCGGTGAGCACCTCATAGAGGTGCAGGTCCGAACCGCACAGTCCCGTTGAGGTGATCTCGACGATGATGTCGTCGTCCTCGATGATGCGCGGATCAGGGACGTCGTCGACTCGGATGTCGCGCCTTCCTTGCCAGGTGACTGCCTTCATGGATGTGCCTCCTTGGAATCGAGTCACCTCTGCGGTACCCGGATCCGTGGATTCAAGCCTGGCGAGCGGCTGTGCTGAACCCGGTCGTGGTGGGTACCGGTGAGGTTCACAGCAGACCGACCGCAGGGAGGGTGTGGACAACATGAAGGTGGTCGTCATCGGTGCGTCGGGGAACCTCGGCAGCGCCACCATCCGGGCACTCACCGCCGACGGGGCCGCCGAGGTCGTGGCCGTCGCGCGCCGAGCTCCGGATGGCCCTCGGTCCAGCACCCATGCCTCCGTCGAATGGCGGATGGCCGATGTCTCGACGGCCAACTTGGAGCCGGTGCTGGAGGGTGCCGACGCGGTCGTGCACCTCGCCTGGAAGTTCCAGCCCACGCACCGTCCCGAGGAGACCTGGGCGACCAACGCCGTCGGCACACGCAGGGTCCTCGACGCCGTGGCCCGGGCAGGTGTCAAGGCGCTCGTGTGCGCCTCGTCGGTGGCGGCCTACTCGCCGGTCGATCACGACGACCCGGTCGACGAGACCTGGGAGACCGACGGCGCGTCGGCTGCCGCGTACTGCCGGGAGAAGGCGTACGTCGAACGGGCCCTGGACGCCTTCGCCTGCAACCACCCCGAGGTCCGTCTGGTCAGGGTTCGGCCTGCGTTCGTCTTCCAGCGCTCGGCGGCCAGCGAGCAAAGGCGCATCTTCGGCGGGGCCCTGGCCCGGCCCGCGTTCCTGGACCGGCGGCGCATCCCGGCGGTTCCGGTGCCCGCGGGCCTGCGGTTCCAGGCCGTGCACGCCGGAGACGTCGGCCGGGCCCTGGCCACCGCGGCGACCACCGATGTCACGGGAGCGTTCAACCTGGCCGGTGAGGGCATCATCGCCCGCGACGAGCTCGGCGACCTGCTCGGCGCTCGGACGGTCGAGGTCCCGCCACGTCTCGCGCGTCACGGTCTCGATGGTGCCTGGCACGCGCGGCTGGCGCCGGTCCCTGGCAGCCTGCTGGACGCGGTCATGCAGCTGCCGCTGATGTCGACAACCCGCGCCCAGCTGGAGCTCGCCTGGCAACCGCGCCACACAGCCATGGACGCGCTCGAGGCCGTCCTCTCCGGGATCCCGCAGAAGGCGGGCAGCGAGCTCCCCCCGCTACGACCCTGACCTCGACGAGAAGGAACAGCCATGAACGACGACATGTTGCACGCCTACCTGCAGCACCACTGGGCAGGGTCCACCGCCGGAGCAGCGATGTTCGAGCGAGTCGGCCGCTCGCACTCCGACACCGACGTGGCCGCCCGGGTACG
>JALZDD010000940.1 GCA_030862715.1 Actinomycetota bacterium
GCTTCGCATCGATCACCGCGGCGACCATCCTCGCGGCGCTCTCGCCGAGCCAGCACAAGGACGCCATCCGCCAGATCGCCTGGCCGACGGTCCTCCTGGTCGCCGGCGTCTCGACGTACGCCACGATTCTGAACACCGCCGGATCGCCGGAGTTCGTGGGTGGCTGGGCAGCCGGCCTGGGTGTCGCGGCGATCGGCGCGCTCATCCTCTGCTACGTCGGCGCGGTCGTCTCCGCGTTCGCATCCTCGACGGCGCTGCTTCCCATCATCATCCCGATCTCGGTGCCGCTGATCGCCGAGGGCGGGATCTCCGCCGCCATGTTCGTGGCCGCGCTCGCGATCTCCTCGACCATCGTCGACGTGAGCCCGTTCTCCACGAACGGGGCGCTGATGCTGGCCAACCGGCCCGAGACCATCACCGAGGAGCGCTACTACAAGCAGATCCTCGGCTACAGCGTCATCGTGGTGCTCGTCGGTCCCCTCCTCGTCTGGGCCACCATGGTCCTCCCGGGCTGGTGACGGGCATGCGTGGACCACTCGACGACGTCGTCGTCCTCGATCTCTCCCGCGCCCTGGCCGGGCCGCACTCCGCGATGATGATGGGCGACCTCGGCGCCCGCGTGATCAAGGTCGAAGCGCCCGGGCACGGCGACGACACCCGGGGCTGGGGCCCGCCGTTCGTGGGGGAGGAGGGGCAGCGGGAGGCGACGTACTTCCTCTCCGCCAACCGCAACAAGGAGTCGATCACCCTCGACCTCAAGGACACCGACGACAAGGACGTGCTGCTGCGCCTGGTCGACCGGGCC
This sequence comes from Actinomycetota bacterium, assembly GCA_030862715.1. Next base: position 806 of record JALZDD010000940.1, read on the forward strand.
GACGTACTCATCGAGAACTTCCGCACCGGTGTCCTGGACCGGCTCGGGCTCGGCATCGACGAGCTCCAGGCCCGCAACCCGCGCCTGGTGGTGCTGTCGATCACCGGGTTCGGGCACGACGGTCCCGAAGGCGGGCGATCGGGCTACGACCAGATCGCGCAGGGCGAAGCCGGACTGATGTCGCTCACCGGATCGGGTCCCGAGGACCCACAACGGGTCGGCACGCCCATCGCCGACCTGCTGGCCGGGATGTACGGCGCCTACGGCGTGCTCGCCGCTCTCCACGAGCGCGACCGCACCGGCCGCGGCACCGTCGTACGCACCTCGCTGCTCTCCGCGGTCGTCGGCGTCCACGGCTTCCAGGGCACTCGTTGGACCGTGGCAGGAGAGGTCGGCCGCGCCCAGGGCAACCATCACCCGAGCATCTCGCCGTACGGCCTGTTCGGCTGCGCCGACGGGACCGTGCAGATCGCGGTCGGGAGCGAGGGGCTCTGGCGGAGGTTCTGCACGGCCTTCGACATCTCACCCGATCTCGAGGGGATGGCCACCAACCCCGAGCGGGCGGCCAACCGGGAGAAGGTCGTCGAGCTGGTCGAGACGCTCTTCGCGCCCTGGCCGGCCGAGGAGCTGCTCGCCAAGCTCGCCGATGCCGGCGTCCCGGCCGGCAAGGTGCGCTCACTGGACGAGGTCTACGCCTGGGAGCAGACCGCCAGCCAGGGTCTGCTGATCGACGTCGACCACTCCACCCTCGGCCACCTGACCCTGCCCGGGCCGCCGCTGCGGTTCTTCAACGACGGGGCGGAGGTGACCCCCACCGACCACGCCGCGCCACCGACCCTCGACCAGCACGGGCCCGGGCTGCGTACGTGGGTGGCAGACCAGCCCTGAATGCGGAGACGGCGGGCGCCTGACTGGGATACTGCTCGCACCGCGTCTCTGCCGCCGAGGGAAGGAGCCCGATCATGCAGGACTCGCCGAGTGATCGGGTTCCTCTCCGGCTGGGTACGGCCCGCGGCCGTTGGGTGCTGGCGACGACGGTGCTGGGCTCCGGCCTGGCGTTGCTCGACTCGACCGTCGTCAACGTCGCCCTCGGCCGGATCGGCGAGGACCTCGATGCGGGCTTCTCGGGTCTGCAGTGGACGGTCAACGCCTACACGCTGAGCCTGGCGGCGCTGATCCTGCTCGGCGGTTCCCTCGGCGACCGCTTCGGACGGCGCCGGGTGTTCCTCATCGGCGTGGTGTGGTTCGCTCTCGCGTCGCTGCTGTGCGGGCTGGCTCCCAACATCGAGCTGCTGATCGCCGCGCGCGGGCTGCAGGGGGTCGGCGGCGCCCTGCTGACTCCGGGGAGCCTGGCGATCATCGCCGCGTCGTTCCATGTCGACGACCGGCCCGCGGCCGTGGGCGCCTGGTCGGGCTTGAGCGGCGTCGCCGCCGCGGTCGGACCGCTGGTCGGCGGTTGGCTGGTCGAGATCGACTGGCGGCTGGTCTTCCTCATCAACGTCCCCGTCGCGGTGCTCATCGTCATCGTCGCCTTGCGCCACGTCCCGGAGAGCCGAGACCCGGATGCCGGCGGCCGGCTCGACCTGACCGGCACGGTGCTCGCCGCGGCCGGACTCGGCGCTCTCACCTTCGGACTCACCCGGGCGGGAGAGGTGGGCCTCGTCGGCTCCGTGGCGGCGACCGCCGCAGTCGGAGTCGCCTGCCTGGTCGCCTTCGTGGTCGTCGAGGCTCGCTCGACCCACCCGCTGGTCCCGCTCGAGCTGTTCCGCAATCCTCAGTTCAGCGCGGCCAACGCCGTCACCCTGCTCGTGTACGCCGCGCTCGGCGTGATCTTCGTACTGCTCGTCCTCCAGCTCCAGATCGTCAG
>JALZDD010000957.1 GCA_030862715.1 Actinomycetota bacterium
ACCTCAGCGTGGCGTGTGGATGCTCACGTGCCTTCGTGCACGTGGCCGGTAGCCTTGCAGGCATGAGCGTACGACGGGTGATGGGCACGGAGGTCGAATACGGAATTTCCGTGGCCGGACAGCCCCAGGCGAACCCGATGGTGGCGTCCTCGCAGGTCGTCAATGCGTACGCATCCTCGACATTGAAGGCGAGGAGAGCGCGCTGGGACTTCGAGGAGGAGTCGCCGCTGCGCGACGCGCGCGGCTTCGACATGTCGCGGCAGGTGGCCGATCCCAGCCAGCTCACCGACGAGGATCTGGGGCTGGCCAACGTCATCCTCACCAACGGTGCTCGCCTCTACGTCGACCACGCCCACCCGGAGTTCTCCTGCCCCGAGGTGACCAACCCGCTCGACGCGGTGCGCTGGGACAAGGCCGGTGAGCAGGTGATGCTCGACGCCTCCCGCGCGGCCGCGCGTCTGCCGGGCAACCCGCAGATCCACCTCTACAAGAACAACACCGACAACAAGGGTGTCTCCTACGGTGCGCACGAGAACTTCCTCATGCGCCGCTCGACCGCGTTCGCCGACATCGTCAAGCATCTGACCCCGTTCTTCGTCTCCCGGCAGGTCTTCGCCGGTGCGGGGAGGGTCGGGATCGGCCAGGAGCGCCCCAAGCACGGCTTCCAGATCTCCCAGCGTGCCGACTTCTTCGAGGTCGAGGTCGGGCTGGAGACCACGCTCAAGCGGCCGATCATCAACACTCGCGACGAGCCCCACGCAGACCCGGAGAAGTACCGCCGCCTCCACGTGATCCTCGGCGACGCCAATCTCGCCGAGGTCTCGACCTACCTCAAGGTCGGGAGTACGTCGCTGGTGCTCGCCATGATCGAGGACGGCTACATCACGCGTGATCTCAGCGTCGACGGCCCGGTCTCGGCGCTGCGCGCGGTGTCTCACGACCCGTCGCTGAAGACGCTGATCACGCTCAAGGACGGTCGCAAGCTGACCGGTGTCCAGTTGCAGATGGAGTATCTGGACCTGGCCAAGAAGTTCGTCGAGGAGCGCTACGGCTCCGACGCGGACTACCAGACCAAGGACGTCCTGGAGCGCTGGGAGTCGGTGCTCGACCGCCTCGAGCGCGACCCGATGGAATGCGCCACCGAGCTCGACTGGGTGGCCAAGTACAAGCTCCTGCTCGGCTACCGCGACCGTGACGGCCTGGAGTGGGACGACTCCAAGCTCCACCTGATCGACCTGCAGTACGCCGACATCCGCCCCGAGAAGGGCCTCTACCACCGTCTCGTCCGCGCCGGGCGGATCGAGCGCCTGATGACCGACGACCTGGTGGAGAAGGCGATGCACGAGCCGCCGACCGACACCCGGGCCTACTTCCGGGGCCGCTGCCTGGAGAAGTACTCCGAGAACGTCGCCGCGGCCAGCTGGGACTCGGTCATCTTCGACCTGCCCGGGCGCGAGTCGCTGCAGCGGGTGCCCACGATCGATCCGCTGCGGGGCACCAAGAAGCACGTCGGCGGCCTGCTCGACTCCTCCGAGACCGCCGTCGACCTGTTCAACCGGCTGACCGGTTCCTGAGCGTCGAACGCGACTCGTGCCACATCTCGGCCCAACGTTCGACTTCTGCTTCCTCCCGTAGCGAAATCGGGCATTGTTTCCTCAGGTTTGTCGGTGCTAGTGGATAGGTTGAAGACATGGCACAGGAGCAGAAGCAGCCGAAGAAGTCCTCCGAGACGGAGGAGTCCGTCGAGACCGCGCCCGAGACCGATGTGAATGAGCGCAAGGAAGCGCTTGACTCCGACGTCGACGACATCCTGGACGAGATCGACGACGTCCTGGAGACCAATGCCGAGGACTTCGTGAAGTCCTTCATCCAGAAGGGCGGGCAGTAGTAGATGTCCGAATCCCGTATCCCGGCTGCCTACATGACGCCGGGCACCTCGTCCTTTGCCGATTTTCTGACGGCTCAGTCCCCGGAGCTGCTCCCGCGACGCGACGCCGTTCCGGGCAATCTGAACGACATCGCCCCACACGGCACCACGATCGTCGCGGCCACCTTCCCCGGTGGTGTGATCATCGCCGGTGACCGGCGGGCGACCCAGGGCAACCTGATCGCCGAGCGCGACATGCGCAAGGTCTTCCCGTCCGACGAATACTCCGCGGTCGGCATCGCCGGCTCCGCGGGGCTCGCGGTCGAGCTGGTCAAGCTCTTCCAGACCGAGCTGGAGCACTACGAGAAGATCGAGGGCACGACGCTCTCGATCGAGGGCAAGGCCAGCAGGCTCTCCGCCCTCGTCCGGGGCAACCTGCCGATGGCGATGCAGGGCCTGGTCGTGGTGCCGCTCTTCGTCGGGTTCGACCCCGAGGCCGGCGAAGGAAAGATCTATGGGTACGACCCGACCGGCGGCCGCTACGAGCAGACCGGATACTCCGGCGTCGGCTCGGGCTCGCTGTTCGCCAAGGGTGCCCTCAAGAAGCTCTACCGGCCCGACCTCGACGAGGCCACGCTGGTCGCGGTCCTGGTGCAGGCGCTCTACGACGCGGCCGACGACGACTCGGCCACCGGTGGCCCGGACCTGTCCCGCAAGCTGTTCCCGCTGGTCCACGTGATCACCGCCGACGGCGGGCGCACGCTGCCCGACGCCGAGGTCGCGGCCGTTGCCGAGGTCGTCATCACCGGGAGGCTGCAGCGGCCCGACGGTCCCATCGCCGAGCTGGAGGGTGGCCGATGAGCACTCCTTTCTATGTCTCTCCCGAGCAGCTGATGCGCGACCGCGCGGACTTCGCGCGCAAGGGCATCTCCCGGGGGCGGGCGCTGGTCTCGCTGCAGTACGCCGATGGCATCGTGTTCGCCTCCGAGAACCCTTCGGCGGCGCTGCACAAGGTGAGCGAGATCTACGACCGGATCGCCTTCGCCGCGGTCGGGCGCTACAACGAGTTCGAGAACCTCCGCATCGCCGGCGTGCGGCTGGCCGACATGCGCGGCTACGCCTATGACCGGCGCGACGTCACCGGCCGTGGCCTGGCCAACGCCTACGCCCAGACCCTCGGCACGATCTTCTCCTCAGGTGGGGAGAAGCCCTACGAGGTCGAGCTGTTCGTCGGCGAGATCGGTGACTCCGCCGAGGACGACCAGCTCTACCGGCTCACCTACGACGGCCAGGTCGTCGACGAGCACGGCTTCGCCGCCATCGG
>JALZDD010000964.1 GCA_030862715.1 Actinomycetota bacterium
CGTACGCGGCCGCCGCTGGCTCGACGGCGGGCTGGTCGAACCGGTGCCGGTGGCCGCGGCGGCGGCGCTCGGGGCGACGCACGCGATCGTGCTGGCGACCCGGCCGTTCGGGACGGCGCCGGCGTACGGCCCCGCGGACCGGGTCATCGAGCGCTACCTGCGCCGGGTCAACCCCGAGCTCGGCGACCTCTACCACAGCCGGCCGGACCGCTACCGGGCCACGGTCGAGCAGATGAGGGCCGGGAGCTACGCGGGCGTGCACACGCTGACCTTCGCGCCCGATGCGGCCGACCCGATCCCGGGACGCACCGAGACCGACGTCGATCTGCTCCGCGCGGCCCGTCAGGCCGCGACCGCCACCGCGACCCGGATGCTGGCTGAGGTGGGCCTGGTCTGAGTCGCCGCGGCGCACCGGATGCTGACCGAGGTGACTCGGTCAGTGGCCACTGACTTCGTCGAACTCCACGAAGTCAGTGCGAGCTCACCGAGTTACCCTTCGACAGGCTCAGGACATCGCCTCGGTGAACATCGCGCCGGCGGACGGGCTGGCGATCAGGTGACCCGGGGCCCCGTAGCCGGTCTCGGCGAAGGCCTTGTCGATCGCCGCGCTGACCGCCTCCACGGCGTCACGATGAAGGATCGAGACGATCGAGCCGCCGAAGCCGCCACCGGTCATCCGGGCCCCGTCGGCACCGGCGCCGACCGCGGTCGCGACGGCCAGGTCGAGCTCGGGGACGGAGATCTCGAAGTCGTCGCGCATCGAGGCGTGCGAGGCGGCGAAGAGCTCACCGATCGCGGCCCAGTCGCCGCCACCGAGCGCGGTCACGGTCGGCTCGACGCGGGCGATCTCGGTGACGATGTGGCGGGCCCGGCGGCGTACGACCTCGTCGCTGAGGGACTCGACCTGGTCCAGGGTTGCCTCGCGCAGCGAGCGCAGCCCGAGATCGGCGGCGGCCTTCTCGCACTGGGCGCGCCGGGACGCGTAGCCGCCGTCGGTCAGCTGGTGCTTGACCCGGGTGTCGGTGACCAGGATCGTGCGCTCGCCGAGGGCGAGCGGGACATTGCGATGCGCACCGGAGTCGAAGTCGATCAGCAGGGCGCCGCCGGCCTCGGCGAAGACCGCGACCGACTGGTCCATCCCACCGGTCGGCGCCTTGGCGACCTCGGTCTCGGCCCGGATCCCGGCTGCGACGACCGCCCGCTGCAGCTCCTCGTCGAGAGTCCGGCCGGCGATGCCGAGCGCAGCCACCGCCGTGGCGCACTCGACCGACGCCGAGGAGGACAGGCCGGCGCCGAGCGGGACCGACGACTCCAGGTGCATCTCCAGGCCACCGGTCAGCAGGCCGGCCTCGCGCAGCGTCCAGAGCACCCCCGCGACGTACGCGGCCCAGCCCTCGATCTCCGGACCGAGCTCGTCGATGTGGCTGGTGAACGGCTCCGGCTCCTGGCCCGAGGCGATCCGGATGACGCCGTCGGTGCGTGGCGCGGCCGCGGCGTAGGTGGCGTGGGGGAGTGCGACCGGCAGCACGAGCCCGGCGTTGTAGTCGGTGTGCTCGCCGATCAGGTTGACCCGTCCCGGTGCCCTCCCGACCACCGTGGCCTCGGCGCCGAAGGTGGTACGCAGCGCTTCGATCGCGCGCGCGGTGAGGTCGGTCGGTTCGAGCATGGTGCAAAGTCTGCCGCGTGCGCGTGGCCCGCGCGGACCCGGGTCGCTCAGTAGACCGCGATGACTCGGACGGTCGCGGTCCGGTCGGCGGTGCTGAGGTTGCGGAGCACGCCGACCACGACCACGTTGTCGCGGTGCTCGAGCTCGTCGAAGTCCTCCTGCTTCCCGCGACTGCCGACGTGCATGGTGATGGTGAGCCCATGGCTCTTCTGCTCCAGCGTTCCGGTGTTGTCGCGTCCGTCGGTCGCAGGCGTCGGCACGGCGAGGATCGCCTGTCGCACATCCGGCCCGGCGACGGTGAACTGGAGGAACTGGTCATCGGACGCGGTCTGCGCGACCAGCCCGGCCACCCGGTCGAGCTCGCCGTCGGGCTCGTGCAGCAGCCCTCGCTGCTGCAGCTCGGCCAGCACGTCGCCCACCAGGGTCTCCCTGGTCGGCCGAGCCTCCTGGGCGTACTTCCTGGCGACGTCGCGGACGTATTTGGTCACCGCTTTGACCGGCGGCACGTCGATCCCGGCCTCCGCGCTGCCGGAGGAGCTCCGGACGACCTCACGGAGGACGGTTCCGACCTCGCCGCGGAAGAGCTGGGCGTGCAGCATCGCGATACGGGTCTCGGAGAGGAAGTAGTAGGTGTGGATCGGTCGCCCCTCGATCCCGCGGGGTGGCGGCGGCTGGTGCCCGGGCCGCTCGCGGCGGTTCGCGCGGGCGGCAGCGGTGCCGGCGCCGATCGTGAGCGCGCCGACCGCGCCGACGGCCCAGCCCCACGCGCTCGTCGCGACGGCCGCGCCCGCCAGCGGCACGGCGAGGACCGCACCGGCGGTGGTGAAGCCGGAGTTGATGACGGTGACGAGCTTCGACTCGGGCTTACTGGTAGTCACGGATCTCCTGGAAGATCTTGCGGAGGTCGGCGGCGTCCTTGGCGACGACCTCGCGGCCGCCGGTGTGCTCGGCGAAGTCGATCAGCTGCTCGATGCTGGCGTCGGCCGAGGTGGCGGCGTCGCCGACCAGCACCACATAGAGCGGCACCCCGAGGTCGCGGTAGGCCGCTTCGTACTTCTTGCTGAGCTGGGCATAGGACTGGCCGCCGTTCTGCTCGCCGTCGGTCATCAGCACGATCGAGGTGGTGGCGCCCTCCTCGGGCGAGGTCTTGATGGCGGCGTACGCGGTGTCGATCGCGTTGTAGTAGGCGGTGCCGCCGTGGCCGGTCAGCTCGCCGACGCGGTCGATGAGGCCGGTGAGCGCCTGGTCCCGCTCCGGCTGGTCCTTGACGACGAGGGACCCGATGGGCTTCGTCTCGTCGGCGTAGGTGTAGACCGAGAGCCGCTCGCCCTTCCGGAACCGCTTGAACTGGCCGCTGATCGAGGTGTCGTCGCCGGCCAGCCCCTCGAAGGCCCGCCGCAGCTGGTTCATCTTGATCTCGTCCATCGAGGCGGAGGTGTCGAGGAGATAGGTCGTCCGTGTCTTGGGTGCGAACTCGTCGAAGTAGGTGAAGATCAGCTCATCGATGGTGCCGAGATCGTCAGGCAACGGGAGCGTCTTGACGTCGTTGTCGGGTACGCCGGGGGAGGGCGTCACGCTGGCGAGCCCCGGCCGCCGCCCGCTCTTCTCGCTCAGTTCCTCCTGGACATCGGCCGTACGCAGCCACGCGACCGCCGTCTCGTACGCCTTCTGCTTCTCGGCATCGACGAGCGTGAGCGGGTAGGTCGCCTCGGTGGTGCCGTCGCTGGGATAGACGATGTCGAGATCCTGGACCTGCTCCGCGAGCGTCAGCAGCTCGGACTCGTAGTTGAAGATCGCGTCGTAGGCGGTCGGGTTCTCGCGGAACTTGTCCGAGAGCCATCCCGAGCTGGCCGCGCGGCCGAGCTGGCCGCTGAAGAGCTGGCGTACCTCCTCCTGGACCAGGCCGACGTCCTCGCTCTGCAGCGGCGGCTCGGCATCGAAGGCGGTGGCGACGCCGGCGAGCGTGGACAGGCCGGAGTTGGAGGAGGCGGGGCTGGTCATCAGGAAGCCGAGCTCGCCATCGGCGGCGCGGCGGGCGATCTCCTCCCAGGAGACCTGGGCGTCGCCGGTCCAGCCGAGCCGGGTGGCGACGTCGTGGTGCACACCGAGCACGACCGGTGAGCGCATGATCGGGTCGGAGGAGGTCAGGTCGTCGGTGCCCTTGGCCGCCAGCGCCAGCCGCAGATAGTCGTCGGAGGCGAACCAGGCGGCGTCGTAGCCTTCCGGGTCGGCGACGATTGCGTCGGCCGCCTCGAGGGTGCCGATGAACTCGGGCTCGAGCTCGACGTTGGTCTCCTTCTGGAGCCGCTTCACGAGTGCGCTCGGCTTGCAGCGCACCGGCGTGCCGGTCGACTCCTCGGCCTTGCTGGTGCCGCCGGCGCACAGGACGTCGTCGAGCTCCGAGCCGGCCGCGACCTTCAGGGTCACCGGGTC
>JALZDD010001000.1 GCA_030862715.1 Actinomycetota bacterium
GCTGCGCACCGTCGACCCCTCCGACGGCAACGTCTACGTGTGGACCTCCTTCGAGCCCGACGACGCCCGCCGGCTGTGGGCCTGCTTCGACCAGCCCGACCTCAAGGCCGTGCACGGGTTCACCGTGGCGGCGCCCGAGCAGTGGACGGTGCTGTCCAACTCCGCACCTGCGAGCGTCTCGGACGCGGCAGCCGGCGCGCGGACCTGGGTCTTTGAGGACACTCCCCCGCTCTCGACGTACGTCGTGGTGGTCAACGCCGGGCCGTTCGTCGAGGTCCGCGAGGAGCGCGGCGGCTACGACCTGGGGCTCTACGCCCGTCAGTCGCTGCGCAGCCAGCTCGAGCGGGACCGGGAGGAGATCCTGCAGGTCACCGAGCACGGGCTGGCCTGGTTCGGCACCAAGTTCGGGATGCCCTTCCCGCAGCGTCGCTACGACCAGATCTTCGTGCCCGACATGGGCGGCGCGATGGAGAACTGGGGCGCGGTCACCCACAGCGACGTGTACCTCTACCGAACCGCACCGACGCACGCCGACCGCACCGAGCGCACCAACGTGGTCCTCCACGAGATGGCGCACATGTGGTTCGGCGACCTGGTCACGATGCGCTGGTGGGACGACCTGTGGCTCAACGAGGCCTTCGCCTCGTGGGCGGCCGTGTGGGCCTCGGCGGCGCTTCCCGACTACGCCGACGTGTGGGCCTCGATCGCACTGACCGAGAAGAAGGCGGGCTACGACATCGACGCGACACCCGCCACCCACCCGATCCGCGGTGTGGTGTCCAGCGTCGACGTCGCGATGGCCAACTTCGACGCGATCACCTACATGAAGGGCCAGGCCGTGCTGCAGCAGCTGCACGCCTACATCGGCGAGGAGGCCTACCTCGCCGGGCTGCAGGCCTACTTCGCCGGGCACGCCTACGGCAACACCGTCCTCGACGACCTGATGGGCGCCTTCGGAGCGGCCGCGGGCAAGGACCTATCCGACTGGACGACCGCGTGGCTCGACCACGCCGGCACCGACGTGATCACCCTCGCCGACGGCAAGGTCTCGGTCACCAGCGCCGACGGGACCGTACGTCCGCACCGGCTCGACATCGCCTCCTACGACGCCTCCGGCGCCCTGCTCGCGACCACTCCGGTCACCGTGGCGGGCGAGCCCGTCGCGGTCTCGCTCCCTGACGCGGCCGCGCACCTGGTCAACGCGACCGACGTGACCTTCGCGGCGGTGCGCTCGGACGAGGCCAGCGAGGCGTGGCTCGGCCAGAACGCCGGACTGCTGCCCGACGCGGTGGCGCGGGCGGTCGCGGTCAACAGCGCCTGGACCGCCCTGTTCCGCGGCGAGATCCCCGGCCCCGAGGTCGTCTCGCGCGTCCTCTCGGTCCTCGAGCGCGAGCGCAACCCGCAGGTCACCGGCGAGTTCCTGGGCATGGCCGTCACCGCTGCCGAGCTGTGGACGGCACCCGAGCTGGTCGCCGAGCAGCGCGCGCTGGTCGCCGCGGCGGCCGCGACGCTCGCCGAGGACCCGGCCAACCGCGACACCGCGCTTCGTGTGGTCGCCGCGCACGCCTCCACGCCCGAGCAGCTCGCGCTGGCCGAGCGCGGGGCCGCGGAGGACGTACAGGTGGCCTGGCGGCTGCTCGGCCGGCGTGCCGAGACGGGTGACTACGACGCGGAGGCGGTCGCCGCCCTGGAGGCACGCGACCCGGACCCCGAGTCCTGGGTCAGTGCCCTGGGCGTACGCACCGCTCAGCCGCTCGCGGAGGCCAAGGAGGAGGCCTGGCAGGTGACCATGATCGAGCGCCGGCTGCCGCGCACCGACAGCGCGTACGCCCTGAGCTCGGCGTTCTGGCGACCCGGCCAGGAGGAGATCCTGGAGCCGTACGCTCAGCGCTATCTCGACGCCGTCGCCGCCATCCGGGGCGGCGGGCTGTTGGCCTACGGGCTCCAGCTCCGCTTCTACCCGGTGCTGGCCGGTGAGGACGTCGCCGGTGCCGCACGCGCCGCCTGCGAGGGTGACGCGCTGGTCCCCTTCGTACGGCAGACGGTCATCCGCCTCGCCGACGTGCACTCGCGGCAGGTCGCGGCTCGCGCGCTGTGAGGCAGCCTGGATCGAGAAGGTATGGCCCCCAAGAGCGGCGGGTACCCCTCGTGTCGTACGCAATCGAGAAGGAGTTACGACATGAGCACCATCGAGAAGAGCGTCCAGGTAGAAGTCCCGGTCAGCACCGCGTACGACCAGTGGACCCAGTTCGAGTCGTTCCCCCAGTTCATGGAGGGCGTCGAGTCCGTCCAGCAGCTCGATGACAAGCACCTGCACTGGAAGGCCGAGATCGGCGGTGTGACCCGCGAGTGGGATGCCGAGATCGTCGACCAGGTTCCCGACGAGCGCATCACCTGGCGCGCCGTGGAGGGTGCCAAGAACAAGGGGACGGTGTCGTTCACCCAGGACCCGATGGCGAAGACGACCCAGGTGACGCTGCGCCTGGAGTACGAGCCCGAGGGCGCGGTCGAGAAGACCGGTGACGTGCTCAAGATCGTCGACATGCGGGCCAAGGGCGACCTCGAGCGCTTCAAGGACTTCATCGAGCACCGCGGCACCGAGACCGGTGCGTGGCGTGGCGAGGTGAAGCCGACCGGCGAGGTACGTCCCTGACACATGCGCCCAGAGGATGAGGATGATCCGTGGTATCAGAAGGCGGTCATCTACCAGATCGCCGTGGCCCTGTTCCGTGACAGCATCGGGAACGGGATCGGCGACCTTCGCGGAGTGACGGAGAAGTTCGACCACGTCAAGGATCTCGGTGCGAGTGCGGTATGGCTGCAGCCGTTCTACCGCACTCCGTACCTCGACGGTGGCTACGACGTGATCGACCATGTCGAGGTGTCGGACCGGTTCGGCACCATGGATGACTTCGACGACCTCATGGCTCGCGCGAAGGAGCTGGGGCTCGAGGTCATCCTCGACCTGGTCGTGCAGCACACGTCGGTCGCGCACCCGTGGTTCCGTGCGGCCTGCCGGGACCGGGAGTCGCGGTTCCGTGACTTCTTCGTCTGGACCGACGAGCCGCACGAGACGATCGTCGAGCCGATCTTTCCCTCCGTGGAGGACTCGGTCTGGGCCTGGAACGAGGAGGCGGGGCAGTACTACCGCCACACGTTCTACCGACACGAGCCGGATCTGAACATCGCCAACCCCGAGGTGCGCGACGAGATCCGCAAGATCATGGAGTTCTGGCTCGAACGGGGCGCCGCCGGGTTCCGGGTCGACGCGGCGCCGTACATCGTGGCCCAGGCCGGTCGAGCGGACGGCCGCGACGACGGCTTCTGGTTCCTCGAGGAGATGCGGCGCACGGTCCGGCGCTTCTGTCCCGACGGGGTGCTGATGGTCGAGGCGGACGTGGAGCCGCAGCAGTACGCCGACTACTTCGCCGGCGGCGACCGGGTGACCACGTTGCTCAACTTCTGGCTCAACAACTACCTGTTCCTGGCGCTCGCCCGGAACGACGCCGAGCCGCTGCGGGCCGCGCTGGAGGCGGAGCCGGTTCCGCCGAAGAGCTGCAACTACGCGGTCTGGCTGCGCAACCACGACGAGCTCGACCTCGAGCGCCTCACGCCCGCCGAGCGCGAGGAGACGATGGCGATCTTCGCTCCGCAGCCGACGATGCGCGCGTTCGGTCGCGGCATCCGCCGGCGCCTGGCACCGATGCTGGGCGACCCGCGGCAACGGAGGCTCGCCGCCTTCCTGCTCTGCGCTCTTCCGGGCAGCCCGATCATCCTGTACGGGGACGAGATCGGGATGGGCGACCAGCCGGAGCTTCCGGACCGGGCCGCGGTCCGGCCGCCGATGCAGTGGTCACAGGGCGAGAACGCCGGCTTCTCCGAGGCCCACGCGATCCAGCTGGTGCACCCGGTCATCACCAAGGGCCCGTTCGGCTATACGCAGGTCAACGTCGAGGACGAGCTCCGCGACCCGGACTCGCTGCTGTGCACGATGCAGACGCTCTTGAAGGCGCGTAGCGAGCACGGTCCGCTCCTCGCCGCTGCGGCACGTGTTCGCGGTCAGCTACGCCGACGAGCGGTCCACCTTGTTGCTGCTGGCCAACCTCGATCGCCGTGGAACCACGGTCACGCTCCCTCCGGAGCTGCAGCGCGAGTGGGAGCAGATCGTCGTCGACCAGCCCTACGAGGACTCGGCGAAGGGCGAGGAGCTGGCGCTGCACGGTTACGGCTACCGGTGGCTCCGGAGTGAGTAGGCGCGACCATGGAGATCGGATTCCACGCCTCTCATGAGCAGTTCGCTCCCTCGCGCCTCCTGCGGCTGGCTCAGCGGGCGGAGGAGGCCGGGTTCGACGCCGTCCTCTCCTCGGACCACCTGACGCCGTGGAGCGAACGGCAGGACGAGGCCGGGTACGCCTGGGCGTGGCTCGGTGCCGCCCTGGCCACCACCACGCTGCCGTACGGAGTGGTCACCGCCCCGGGCGACCGGTATCACCCCGCGGTCACAGCCCAGGCCATCGCGACTTTGCTGGAGATGGCACCTGGGCGGTTCATCCCGGCCCTCGGCTCGGGGCAGGCCCTCAACGAGCACGTCACCGGGCGTCGCTGGCCGACCAAGGACGTACGCAACGCACGACTCGCCGAGTGCGCCGACGTCATCCGTCGCCTGCTAGGCGGCGAGACGGTGGACCACGACGGGCTGGTGCGGCTGCACGCCGCCCGTGTCTACACGCTGCCAACGGAGCCGCCGCCCCTGTTCGCCGCGGCGCTGAGTCCGGAGACCGCCCGTGCGGTGGCCGGGTGGGCAGACGGCCTCATCACCGTGAACGCTCCGCTGCCGAGGCTGCGTGAGGTCATCGGGGCGTTCCACGACGCGGCGGGGGCCGCCAAGCCCGTCCACGTCCAGATGCACCTCTCGTGGGCTCGCTCGGAGGAGGCGGTCCGTGCCCAGGCGCTGGACCAGTGGCGGGCCAATGCGCTGCCGCCGGTGCTGAACGAGGAGCTCGAGGTGCCGGGGCAGGTCGATGCGGCCACCGCCCACGTACCGGCCGAGGCGCTCGAGGACAGCATCGTCATGTCGAGCGACCTTGCTCGCCATGCGGAGGTGCTCGCCGACTACGCCCAACTCGGAGTCGGACGGGTGTATCTGCACCAGGTCGGGGTCGAGCAGGAGGAGTTCGTGGACGTCTTCGGTGCCAAGGTGCTGCCTCAGGTCCGCGCCTGTTGACGCATATGCGCGATTGATCGCGGGCACCGGAAATCACCGTGAGTGCGAAGAAGTGGTGGCAGTCCGCGGTGGTCTACCAGATCTACCCACGCAGCTTCGCGGACACCGACGGCAACGGCGTCGGTGACCTCGGCGGCGTCCTGAAGCATCTCGACCACCTCGAGAAGCTGGGTGTGGACGTGGTCTGGATCTCGCCGGTCTATCCCTCCCCCATGGACGACAACGGCTACGACATCAGCGACTATCACGACGTCGACCCGGTGTTCGGATC
>JALZDD010001009.1 GCA_030862715.1 Actinomycetota bacterium
CAGCACGACCGTGCCGTCGTCGACGAGCAACCAGGTGGCGGAGCGTACGTCCTCACCGGCGGAGCCGGCAGCCAGCTCCTCCTGGTAGGCGAGCGTCATCTCCCACGACGGACGGTCCTCGTTCACAACAGCCCCAGCGTGCGACCGCCCTCGGGCTATTCCCGCCCACCTCCGGATCAGGCCAGATAGCCGCCGTTGGTGTCGAGGACCGCGCCGGTGATGTAGGACGCGGCCGGGGTGGCAAGGAAGCGGATCCCTTCGGCCTGCTCGGCCGGCAGGCCCTGACGCTGGATCGCCAGGTTCGCCGTCAGCGCGGCCAAGACCTCCGGGTCTGGGGTCATGTCCGTCGCCATCAATCCCGCCTGGATCACGTTCGCGGTGATCCCACGCGGAGCCAGGTCGCGAGCGATCCCGCGGGTGTAGGCCGTGATCCCCGCCTTGGTCGCCGCGTAGTCGGCCGTCCCGGGGACGCCGGTGCGAGCCCCGAGGCCCGAGCTCACCGTGATGATGCGTCCACCCTCACGCAGGACCTTCACCGCAGCACGGGTGATGGCGATGACGCCCGCATAGTTCGTCGCATGCATGCGGTCCCACTCGGCGACATCGGCGTTCGGGGAGTCCACAGGGATCCCGGCGTTGACGCCGATCGCCGCGTTGTTGACCAGGATGTCGAGGCCGCCGAAGTGCGCGGTGACGTCGGTGATGAGCTCCGGCGCCGCGGCCGGGTCGGCCTGGTCGCTGCGGAACGCCGCGGCTCGAACGCCCAGCGCGGTGAGCTCCTCGACCACGGCTGCCGCCTTCTCCTTCGACGCGACATAGGTGATCGCGACGTCGGCACCGTCATCGGCGAGTGCCCGCGCAGTAGCCGCTCCCAGTCCTCGCGAGCCGCCGGTGACCAGTGCGACCTTGTTCGTCAGTGTTGCCATGTCCACTCCTGAGCTAGTTCTTGACCGTACGGTCCACGATAGAGATTCTGGACCATGCGGTCAACAACGGCTAGAGTTCATTCCGTGGCGAGACCGAGGACATTCGACGAGGACCGAGTCCTGCACGAGCTCCGGGATCGGTTCTGGGACGCCGGCTACACCGCGACCACGCTCCAGGACCTGATGCGCATCAGCGGCCTCGGCAAGGGCAGCCTCTACGCGGCGTACGGCGACAAGCACTCGTTGTTCCTGCGAACTCTGCGGGCCTACATCGCCGAGGGACACGACGGCCTGCGCACGACCCTGGAGAGCGAGCCTCGCGCCATCGATGCGCTCCGGAAGATGCTCATGGCTCCCGTCAGCCCGGGCGCCGAGCGCGGCTGCTTCCTCGCGAACTCGACCTGCGAGCTGGCGACTCAGCATGCCGACGTACGCACCGAGGCGCGGCAGGCGTACGAGACGATGAAGCAGTTGATCGCCGCCTGCGTCGCCCGGGCGCAGCAAGAAGGCGATCTCCCCGCGGATGAGGACGCGGACCAGATCGCGCGGTCCCTGCTCGCTGCCCAACAGGGCGTGGTTTTCATGGGACGCACGGGCATGGACGTCGAAGAGCTGCGGTCGGTCGCACACTCGCTGGCGGACCGTCTCCTCGCACGCTGAGACGGGCCTCTCTCAGAGCTCCTCGAGCGCCTGGTTGCCGACGACGGTCGCCAGCGCCAGACGCTCGGCGTCCTCGGTGCGGGGCTCGGCGGTGTAGACCATGATCCGCAGGTCCTCGACGGCGACGGTCAGGGTGTCGCAGTCGAGCGCGATCCGGCCGACCGCGGGGTGGTCGATGATCTTGTGCCGTGCCGGTTCGTGGTGCTGGGACGGGTCGGCGCTCTCCCACAGGTCGACGAAGCGTGGGCTGGCGTCGCGCAGGTCGGCGATGAGTCGTCGCAGCCGCTGGTCCCCGGGATAGCGGGAAGCAGTGAGGCGCAGGTCGGCGACCAGACCGGCCTGCAACGCCTCTGTCTCCGCCTGGGTGGAGACGGCTCGGCTGCTCTCGAGGACGATGTTGCGCCACACGGCGTTGCGCTCGCGGCCGCGCCAGGTCGTCGTCTCACCCATCAGCGCGTCGTACGCCTCGTTGGCGACCACCAGGTTCCACGCTGCGTCGTAGACCACGACCGGGGTGTGCGCCAGGCGGTCGAGGAGGCGCTGCACGCTCGGCGAGACCCGCGCGGAGATCGCCTCCCTCCCGGGGGTGACGTGACCGGCGAGCCGGAACAGCACGTCGCGGTCCGCGTCCGGGAGCCGGAGCGCCCGGGCGAGCGCCTCGACCACCTGCGCCGACGGCGAGGTCGCCCGGCCCTGCTCGAGCCGGGTCAGATAGTCGACCGAGATGCCTGACAGGTGCGCGACCTCCTCGCGCCGCAGCCCGGCGGCCCGACGACGGCCACCGGCCGGCAGCCCGACCGTGGCGGGCTCCACGCGATCACGCCAGCGGCGCAGCATCCTGCCGAACTCCGATGACTCCACCTCTCCAGTCTCCGACATGGCTGCGCCGATGTCCTGGCCCTGCCAGTCCTACGAAGGCCGGACCGCTTCCTGGGCCCGCATCACCGGCGCAGCCTGGAGGCATGACCACCACACTGATCACCGGGGCCAACAAGGGCCTCGGCAAGGAGACCGCCCGCCGCCTTCTCGCCGCGGGACACACCGTCTACATCGGAGCCCGTGACGAGGCCCGCGGCCGGGCGGCGGCCGCGGAGCTCGGCGCCCGGTTCGTACGCATCGACGTCACCGACGACGCCTCCGTCACCGCCGCTGCCGAGCAGCTCGCCGCCGACGGCGGTCTGGACGTACTCGTGAACAACGCCGGAGTCGAGCCGCGACTGGCCGACAACGCGATCCCGACCGCAGCCGACGAGAGCGTCGAGGACGTACGTGCCACCTTCGAGACCAACCTGTTCGGCGGGATCCGGGTGACCCAGGCCTTCGTCCCGCTCCTGCTGAAGTCGCCGGCGCCCGTCATCGTCAACGTCTCCAGCGGCCTCGCCTCGCTGGGCATGCTGAGCGATCCCGACAGCTTCACCTACTTCTACCGGGGGCTGAGCTACCCGGCGTCCAAGGCCGCCGTCAACGCCTCGACGATCCAGCTCGCCAAGGCCTACCCGGCCATGCGGATCAACGCGGTCGAACCCGGCTTCACCGACACCGACCTCAACGGCCACACCGGCACCCAGACCGTCCAGGAAGGTGCCGAGATCATCGTCCGGATGGCACAGATCGGCCTGGACGGTCCGACCGGGACGTACGTCTCCGGCCACGGCCCGCTCCCCTACTGACCGTCGAGCAGCGGCAGTACGTCGGCGATGGACGAGACCACACGGGTCGGCCGGAACGGGAAGGTCTCGACCTGCTCAGGCCTGGTCGACCCGGTCTCGACGAGGATGGTGCGCATCCCGGCCTCGAGGCCGCTGATGATGTCGGTGTCCATCCGGTCGCCGATCATCACGGTCGTCTCGGAGTGGGCCTCGAGCTGGTTGAGGG
>JALZDD010000919.1 GCA_030862715.1 Actinomycetota bacterium
CGGAGAGCACGGTGCCGAAGGGAGCATCAGTCATGGCGTACAGACTATCGTCAGACGCGCGGCATGACCTCGTCGGCTACGAGTGCGAGATGGTCGAGATCGCTCAGGTCGAGCACCTGGAGGTAGAGGCGGCTCGCGCCGACGTCGTCGAACCGCTTGATCTTGGCGACCACCTCGTCCGGGGTGCCCGCCAGGCCGTTCTCACGCAGCTCGGCCGGTTCGCGGCCGATCGCCTGCGCACGGCGGGCGATCTCGTCCTCGTCGCGGCCGACACAGAGCACCTGGGCGGCGGAGTAGATGATCGAGTCGTCCCGGCCCGCCGCCTCGACGAAGCGTCCGACGTTCTCGAACAGCGCCAGCGAGTCCTCGACGGAGACGAACGCGGCGTTGAACTCGTCGGCGAAAGTCGCGGCCAGCGTCGGCGTACGCTTCTTGCCGCCGCCGCCCACGATCACCGGGATCGACCCGGCGTGGCCACGGGTCTGGACCGGCTTCGGCAGGCCCGGGCTCTCCTTGATCGTGTAGTGCTTCCCGTTGAAGTCGAAGGTCTCCCCCGGCTCGGTCGCCCACAGCCCGGTGATGATCTCGAGCTGCTCCTCCAGCCGGTCGAACCGCTCCCCCAGGGCCGGGAACGGGATCCCGTACGCCTCGTGCTCCTCCTCGAACCAGCCCGCCCCCAGGCCGAGCTCGACCCGGCCCTCGGACATGTCGTCCACGTTGGCGGCCTGGATGGCCAGCACACCCGGGAGGCGGAAGGTCGCCGAGGTGACCAGGGTGCCGAGCCGGATCGTGCTCGTGTCGCGGGCCAGGCCGGCGAGCGTCGTCCACGCGTCGCTCGGCCCGGGCAGCCCGTCGACCGAGCCCATCTTCAGATAGTGGTCGGAGCGGAAGAACGCCCCGAACCCCAGCTCCTCGGCCTTGTGTGCGACAGCGAGGATGTCAGCGTAGGACGCCCCCTGCTGGGGCTCGGTGAAGATGCGCAGCTCCATGCCGTTTACCTTAGAGGGGCGAGACACCTACTCGCGCGTTAGGGAGCGGAGCTGGCCCATGGAGCCCAGCGCCCGGCGCTCGCGATCAGCCGCGACCTGCGCCTGATAGTGGACGCTCAACGGATCGGCACGCGGCAACGTCGTCACCGGTGCTCCCCAGATCGTCCAGGTCGGCCCGTTCTCGATCGGGAGCCAGGTGCCGGCGAAGTCGGCTTCCCAGTCCCCCGGCGGCTCGAGCCGTAGGTCCGCCCTGTCAAGGCCGACGAGGTCCGCGGTGAAGACCGCCCAGGCGCCGAGCGAGGCCACCATGGGAACCGGTTTGCGGGCACCGATCTGGAACGCGGTCAGCAGCGGAAGGTGCCAGCCGGTCGCGATCACGGCGGCCTGCTCCTCCCACGTGGCGCTCAGGTCGAGCGGCCGCTGCCTCCCGACGCGGGCGATGAACGGTTGCCAGCGGTCGAGCGACTCGTCCGCGCACCGCGGTCGGGCCAGCAGCTCCTCGAGCAGCTCCGCCTCATAGAAGTACGCCGACCCAACCCGATGGCGCGGCCCGGCCAGCCCAGCGCGGAGCACGCGCTTCGCCTGGTTCTCGCCCAGGAGATGAACCTCGGCGAGCCTGGCCACGGCGTCGGAGGTGGAGAGCCACATGGAACGAACGTATGCGTGAGCACCGACAGTTCTGGATGGTGGAGCTCAGCGAGAAACTCGCCGATCGCCGCTATGGCAGAGGGTCCGAGCTTGTGAACGATTCACGAACTCGGACCCTCTGCCATAGCCGATCGAGCAGCCTATTCGGCAGGCGTCCGATGATCAGCCGCGCTTACCCAACACAACGTTGTTCGTGCCTGGCACGCGGGCAAGCTCATGCCAGCCTTCACTCAAGTAGAGCTGGCGAGCCGGGCTTGTCTCGTCGCCGTCGGTCTCGAGGAGCATTCGCTCCTGCGGGACGTTGGTGATCGCGCGGACCAGCGCGCGCCCCAATCCGTGACCACGCCACGGCTCCAGGACCCCGAGCTCCACAACCTCCCAGTGGCCACCGATCCACTCCCCGGCGATCTCCGGAAGCGCGTCCGAAATGCGATCGGACCACCACTGGCCGCGATCGCCGACGTAGCCCCAGGCAAGGCCGACGACCTTGCCGCTCCGCCGAGCGGTCGCGACTCGAAAGCCCTCGCGGACGATGTGCCGATTCCACTGCGCAAGGAAGTCCTCTTGCGTGCGGTCTCCGAAAACGGATTCATAAACAGGCCACAACTCATCAGGATCAGCGGTCCCGGCGACCTCGACACGGGTGAGGAAGACGCGGTCGTACGCCTCGTGGGGCTCGCGCTTCGTCTCGATCCACTCCGCCTGGTCGAAGGGCGGGTAGAGGACGTCGCCCTCGGGAGTCAGGTGGACGCGGGTGATGACCTGCTCGGTGGCGTACGGGAGCGCAGCCGAATAGACCTGCGCTCCGCCGGCGATGATCGTGTCCCCCTGCTCCTCTGCGGCCAGGGCGAGGGCGGAGTCGATGTCATGGGCGACCAGCACGCCGTCGTACGACCAGGTCTCGTCCTTCGTCAGCACGACGGTGGTGCGGCCGGGGAGGGGGCGGCCAATGGACTCGAAGGTGGTGCGACCCATGACGAGCGTGTGGCCCATGGTGATCGCCTTGAACTCGGCCTGCTCGCCGGGGATCTTCCAGGGGATGTCGGGGCCGTTGCCGATGACGCCGTTGTCGGCGACCGCCGCGACCATCACCACGCGCCCCGGACCGGCCTCAGACGGCAACGGGGGCCTTGATGCCGGGGGCAGGGTCGTAGCCCTCCACCGTGATGTCCTCGAGCTCGAAGGCGTCGATGTCCTTGACGTCCGGGTTGAGCCGCAGGGTCGGCAGCGGCCCCGGCTGGCGGGTGAGCTGGAGGCGAGCCTGCTCGAGGTGGTTGCTGTAGAGGTGGGCGTCGCCGAGCGTGTGCACGAAGTCACCGACCTCGAGGCCGGTCACGTGGGCGACCATGTGGGTGAGCAGGGCGTAGGAGGCGATGTTGAACGGGACCCCGAGGAACACGTCCGCGGAGCGCTGGTAGAGCTGCAGGCTCAGCTTGCCGTCGACGACGTAGAACTGGCACAGCGTGTGGCACGGCGGCAGCGCCATGTCGTCGATGTCGGCCGGGTTCCAGGCGCTGATGACGTGGCGGCGGCTGTCCGGGTCGGTGCGGATCTGGTCGATGATCTTGGAGATCTGGTCGACGTGGCGCCCGTCCGGGGTCGGCCAGGAGCGCCACTGGTAGCCGTAGACCGGACCCAGGTCGCCGTTCTCGTCGGCCCACTCGT